>NZ_JASHKU010000011.1:0-262199 GCF_030056875.1 Rhodococcus sp. IEGM 1351
ACACCGCCTCCGCCGGATACACATGCGAATCCATGAACTCCAGCAGATCGATCTGGTATTGCCGGGCGCGATCGGATAAGTCGAACAGCGACATGCGGACTCCTCGTGCGGTCGGGTCAGGACGACTGGGCGAGGAGCGAGGCCTGGTAGCGGCGCATTCCCCGGATCCATCGGTCGTAGTCGGCGCCCTTGTGCCGGTACATCTCCAGCACTTCGGGGTGCGGAAGGATCAGGAACTGTTCGGCTTCCATTGCGGCGAGCACGCATTCGGCCACCTCGGATGGTTCGAGTACCGAACCCGCGGTGGTGACGGCGCGTGCGGCGGTGGCCGACAGGGCGGCGTCGTCGGTGAGCAGCTTGGTGTTGACGCCCATGGGGCACAGGCAGCTGACGCGGACGCCCTTGTCGCCGTATGTGACGGACAGCCATTCGGCGAATCCGACTGCGGCATGTTTGGTCACCGAGTAGGGGGCGGACCCGATCTGGGTGAGCAGCCCGGCGGCGGAGGCCGTGCTGACGAAGTACCCCTCGCCGCGCTCGATCCAGCCGGGGACCAGGCGGCGTGCCGCGCGGATGTGCGCACGGACATTCACGTCGAGGGCGAGGTCCCACACCGCATCGTCGGGTTCGAGGCCCTCCCCGGCCGCGACACCCGCATTGGCGAAGTAGAGGTCGACGGGGCCGAACGCCTCCTCCGCGGCGTCGATGACCGACGCGATCTGTGCATCCTCGGACGCGTCGGCGCCGCGGGCGATCGAGGCCCCCGGACGTGTCGCGTTGATCCGGTCCGACACCGCCTGGGCCGATGCGGCATCGAGATCGGTGACGACGACCCGGGCGCCCTCGGCGGCGAGCCGCTCCGCGAGTGCACCGCCGATTCCACCTCCGCCACCGGTGACGATGGCGACCTTCTGCGTAACCTGCACGAGATTCCTCCCTCGAGGGGACACGGACGTGCCCCAGTCTTCCACAGAAAACACCTGAACCCGGTGTCGGATTCAGTTTCGTCGACCTGGGTGTCCCACGCGCTGACGCCGTCGGAGAGAGGTCAGCTCCGCTCGGGGAACCTCAGTCCATTTGCCCAGATGCGCGTCGTGGTGAACACGACGTCGTCGAAGTCGACGGGAGTGCCGTCGGTCCCGTTCACGCTGGCCACGAACACGTTGTACGCCAACCGGCTGACCATCCCCGACAGCGCCCGCGACGCCAGCATCGGGTCGAGTTCTTTGTCGGCGATGCCCCGCGCCTGCAGTTCCGCGATGCCCCGCGCGTTGCGTGCGATGAACGCGTCGGCCCGCTGACGCCGCAGGTCCGCGAACGCCGGGTCGATGTGCGCGACCTGTTCGAGCAGCCCCATCAGCTTGGCGTTACGCCGATAGGCCTCCAGGTAGGCGCGGTTACTCGCCTCCAGGACGGCGTACGGATCGTCGGTGTCCTGCACCCGTTTCATCCCCGGGTGCATCATGTCTTCCTGCGCCACCTCGAGCACAGCGGCGAACACCTGCTCCTTGTTGTCGAAGTACGTGTAGAACGACCCCGTCGAGCAGTTGGCTTCCTTCGTGATGTCGGTGAGCCTGGCATCGAGGTACCCGGACCGCTCGAATACCATCCGCGCGGCCGCCACCAACGCCGCGCGAGTGCGTGCTCCACGCGGGGTCGCCGGAGGCTCCCGCAACAGATCGGTGGCCGCCATCGACGGGGCGGGCTGGTCGTCCCACTCTTCATGGACGGTGCGCGTGGTCATTTCCTACTTATACGCCAGCACGGCAGGCCCGCCCAACCCGACGCTCAGGTGATGGTGATGCCGCCGTCCACCGCGATCGTCTGTCCGGTGACGTACGCGGCGGCGTCCGACGCGAGCCACACCACGGTCGCGGCCAGCTCCTCCGGATCGCCGAGGCGACCGAGAACCAGCCGCGATTTCATCGATTCGAGGTACCCGTCCTGGTACTGATCCGTCATCTCCGTCTCGAAGAACCCGGGAGCGATCGCATTCACTCGAATGCCCTTGCGGGCACCCCACTGCTGCGCCAGGTCGCGGGTGAGACCGATGACCCCGGCCTTGCTCGCGGCGTACGCGGCCTGCGGAAGTCCCGCGGTGGTGAGACCCAGCACGCTCGCGATGTTCACGATCGCGCTGCCCGGCTTCATGACCTTGCCCGCCGCCTGCGCCGCCCAGTAGGAACCGTTCAGGTTGATGTCGACGACCTGCCGGAACTGCTCCGGCGTCTCGCGCGTCGCGGGGACAGCCGTACCGACGCCGGCGTTGTTGACGAGCACGTCCACGCGGCCGAACTTCTCCATGGCTGCGTCGATCATATTCTGCGCCTGAGCCGGGTCGGCGATGTCCGTCGCAACGCACAGCGCCTGACGTCCCGCGGCCCGCACCAGCTCGGCGGTCTTCTCGAGACGGTCGGTGCGGCGTGCTGCCAGCACCACGTCGGCGCCGGCCTCCGCCGCGGCCTGCGCGAACGCCACCCCGAGGCCCGACGACGCACCGGTCACGACGACCACCCGATCGGTCAAGCTGAACTTGTCGAGAACGGACATACGAAGCGACTCCTTTGTCGTCGGGCTACGGGGTACGGGTTCAGAGGCCGAGGTCGCGGCCGATCAGTTCCTTCATGATCTCGTTGGAACCGGCCCAGATCTTGGTGACACGGGCATCCATCCACGCACGGGCGGCACGGTACTCGGTCATGAATCCGTAGCCACCGTGCAGCTGCACGCAGTGGTCGAGGACCTCGTTCTGCACCTGAGCAGTCCACCACTTGGCCTTGGCGGCGTCCACTGCCGTGAGCTCACCGTCGGCGTGTGCGGCGACGCAGTTGTCGACGTAGGCCTGGGTGACCTCGACCCGGGTGACGAGGTCCGCGAGGAGGAACTTGTTCCACTGCAGCGAGCCGATGGGCTGGCCGAATGCCTTGCGGTCCTTGGCGTACTGGATCGTCTCCTCGAGGATCGGCGCGGCGTGAGCGATGTTCGAGACGGCGGCGCCGACACGCTCCTGCGGCAGCATCTCCATCATGTGGATGAATCCGCGGTCGATCTCACCGATGATGTTCGTCGACGGGACACGCACGTTCTCGAAGAACAGCTCGGCGGTGTCCGACTCGTGCTGGCCGACCTTGTCGAGCTTGCGTCCGCGCTCGAAGCCCTCCATGCCCGTCTCGACGGCGAACAGGGTGATGCCCTTGGACTTCTTCTCGGGGCTGGTGCGCGCCGCGACGATCACCAGGTCGGCGTTGTAGCCGTTGGTGATGAACGTCTTGGAACCGTTGATGATCCAGTCGTCGCCGTCCTTGACCGCGGTGGTCTTGAGCGACGCGAGGTCGGAACCGCCGGAAGGCTCGGTCATACCGATCGCGGTGAGCAGCTCACCGGTGCAGAACCTGGGCAGCCAGCGCTGCTTCTGCTCCTCGGTCGTGAGCTGCACGAGATACGGCGCGACGACGTCGGCGTGAATACCGAAGCTCGACGACACGGCGGCGCTCGCCCGCGAAAGCTCCTCGGCGAGAACCGCGTTGAACCGGTAGTCACCGGCCTCGCTTCCGCCGTACGCCTCGGGGACCTCGAGGCCGAGGAATCCGTTGCGGCCGGCTTCGAGCCAGATCTCGCGGTCGATGAAGCGCTGCTCGATGAGCTTGTCGGCCACCGGCAGGAGGTTGCGGTTCACGAACTCCCGGGCCGATTCGCGGAATGCCTCGTGATCGGGGCCGTACAGGGTGCGTCGCATGACCGCTCCTTTTTCGAAATCCAGCTGTGGTGTGTCCACGCTTGTAAGCGTGTGCTTATTTTCTAAGCGCTTGCTTATACTGATGGTGCGGCGCGGTATTGTCAACAGCCGCGCAGCCGAGGATGGAGAAAGACATGAGCGAATCACCGAACCAGGTGATCAGCCCTTCCAAGGCTGCCGCCCGCATCCGAGCCGCAGCCGTCGACGCGTTCGCGACCAGCGGTTACGGGGGCACCACCACCCGTGAGATCGCCGCCCGCCTCGATATGAGCCCCGCCGCGATGTACCCGCACTACCGATCCAAGGAAGAGCTGCTCTTCGCGATCAGTTACGAAGGCCACACCGCGGCGCTCGACGTCGTCGTGAGTGCAGACCTCCCCGACGAGGCGCCCTCGACGAGACTGCAGGCGATGATCGGCGCGTTCGCGAGCTGGCAGGCCACGCACCACGCACAGGCTCGCGTCGTGCAGTACGAACTCAACGCCCTCACACCCGAGCACTATCGCGACGTGGTCAAACTGCGCCGCGACATCACCCGCATCGTTCGTGCCGTCGTCGACGCCGGGGCCGCATCCGGCGAATTCACGGTGCCCGACGGCGAAGGCGTCACCCTCGCCCTCATGTCTCTGTGCGTCGACATCTGCCGCTGGTTCCCGGCAGGCGCCTACACCGAGCCGGAGGCTGTCGCGGACCTGTACGCCGACCTCGCCATGCGCATGGTGGGTGCCGGCGAGGTATTGCCAGGATCCAGTGAGGTCGGCTAAGCTAGAACATACGTTCGATTCGAGGGAATCGACGGCAACCGGGGGGTCGGGGTGGATGCAGCAGCGGTGATCGCATTTCTGGCCGAGTTACCGAAACTCGACCGAGATATCGACGATGCGACACGCATCGACGTACTCCGCACACTCGAAGAGGTGAAAGCCGCCTGCGCGGGCGTGCAAGCCCGGGTGACCGCAGATCTCGACGCCTCCATCCGCGCCGCACGAGCAGACCGCGAAGTGCCGGCCGCACAGCGAGGGCGAGGCATCGCCAACCAGGTGGCGTTGGCACGACGGGACTCACCGTTTCGAGGTGGCCGTCATCTCGGTATGGCGACCGCTCTCGTCCACGAGATGCCCTGCGCCTTGGCGCTGCTCGAACGAGGGGTGCTCAGCGAGTGGCGGGCAACAATTCTCGTCCGCGAAACTGCATGCCTCACCCGAGAAGACCGCACTGCACTCGATTACCTGCTGTGCGCCGACCCGGCAACATTGGACGGCCTCGGCGACCCGGCGGTGTGCGCGAAAGTTCGCGCGGCCGCTGCGGAAGTCGACGCCGAGGCCGTGGTGCGGCGGGCCCGCAAGTCGGTATCGGATCGGCGGGTCACCTCCCGTCCCGCACCGGACACCATGGCCTACGTCAGCGCCCTACTGCCGGTGGCACAGGGGGTCGCGGTGCACGCGACTCTTGCCCGTGACGCCGATTCGATCCTCGCCGCCGGTGACGAGCGCACGCGGTCGCAGATCATGGCCGACCTCCTCGTCTCCCGAGTAACCGGCGCGCCCCACACCGCGACTGCACCTCCGATCACCGTGAACCTCGTCATCTCCGACCGTGCGCTCCTCGACCGGGGGTCCGAACCCGCCTGCGTGCAGGGGTACGGGCCCGTCCCCGCGGCACTGGCGGGGCATTGGATCAATGAGGCAGTCGAGGCCGCGATCGATCCAGGCACCGGGGACGAGGCGCGGGTGACCCTGCGCCGCCTGTACGCGAACCCGCACTCGGGAGCCCTGACCGCAACCGAGTCCCAAGCCCGCTGCTTCCCCGCCGGGTTGGCGAGGATGATCGATCTCCGCGATCGAACGTGCCGGACACCGTGGTGCGATGCGCCGATCCGGCATCACGACCACATCCAACCCCGCGAATACGAGGGCCCGACCACCGCACACAACGGAGCCGGCCTGTGCGCGGCCTGCAACTACGCCAAACAAGGTGCAGGGTGGAACGCCAAGCCCCACCAGGTGCCCGGCGGACTGCACAAGATCGAGATCCACACCCCCACCGGACACCGGTACCGATCAACCGCACCACCACTACCGAAACCGTTGCCGTTCCGTGAGGTTCAGATCAGCTCACCAGTGGAACGCATCCTCATCGAATACCTCCACGCAGCCTGAACATCGGGTCGCCGCACACTAGACCGCGTGACACACGTGTGCGGTAGCATCTCCGCACGCGGCCGTGGGGGTCCTGTCGAGTACTGGGGGGATGGGGATGAGCAAAACACTGCGTCTGGAAGATGACGCAATCCAACGATGCGTGGGCATCTGCAACACGATGATCGAGCAGATGGATCAGGCGATTAAGAATGCCGACCAATTGAGGTACGTCTCGGGCTTTGGTGGATTCGACTCAGCCAAGGAACTTCAAGGTCGATACGACGCCAAGTTCAACGGCGGCGATGGCTCCGGTTCCGTCAGGGAGCGCCTCAACCAGTTTCGTCTCGTTATCGAGACTATGCGGGACACCTTTCAGGCCGGGGGCGACGCGTTTGCAGATACCGACAGCGCCATCGGGCGGGCACTGGCCGGAATCCACGGAGAAATCGAACAATGAAACGCAACGCAATCGCTCTCGCTGCACTCTCATTGGCACTCTTGGCAGGGTGTGGCACCGAGGTTGAACCTCAATCGGAAATTGAATCCGTGGTCACGCCTACTCGGGTTCCCAGGCACGTCGACCAGTCCGACCGCCCTCAAGTCACCTTCGACCCCTGCCTCGACATCCCAGACACCACGATTGCCCAGGCCGGATACGATCCGGCAAGCGAGACGAATGCCGACTTCAAAGGTGGCAGCTACACCTTCCTCGGCTGTGGCTATGACACTCCACAGCGCCGCTACGTGATGAACGTGCTGTCCGGGAACATCACGTTCGCAGAAGAACAAGAGAAGAAGAAGGACCACTCGACACCCATCGATATCAACGGTCGTCGCGCGATCTTGATCTTCGATCCAAGTGTGTCCGACGCATGTGACCTCAGCATCGAAACCTCTTATGGCATCCTCGGCTTCACGCGCAGCGTGTTCGCGGGAAACGGCCAGCATGCGCCCGAATCCGAGTGGTGCGCAGGACTCGAGGATACCGCCCGGATCATTGAGCCGTTCATCCCGAAGGGAGATTGACCGATGGCACCGAAGGACCCGCTCGCTCCCTTCTTCAACGCGGTGCTGCCGAATGGCGCCGGCGATCAGCACCGCACCAAGTTGCAGAGGTCGGCGGAGCAGCTTGGATCAGACGAAATAGACCCTCCATACATCACCACGATGGAGAGTTTCGAGGGCTGGCAACACTCGGAGATTTACGCGAAGACGCAGGAAATGAACCCCGACGACATCGGCGGGCTCGCTCAGGCTTGCCATGCCATCGTCGGCTCACTACCCATCGGGTTCGGGTTTGCCCTGCTCAAGAACACGATTGCCGAAAAGTGGGAGGGCGCTGCCGCCGACGCGGCGCTCGCTGCGACGGATACCCTTGCGGGTGCGAGTGACCAATTGACCTCGGGGGTTCAAGCAATTGGCGTGAAGCTCGACATTCTCAGCAGTGCTGCGCAGGATGTGAAAAACAGCATCCCAGCACCGATGTCGGAGCAACCCCTCAGCCTTCTTCCCCTCACACCCACTGCCGCCGAAGCTCAGGAAGCAGCGCGGGATGCGGCGAGGGAGGAGGCCATTCGGAAGCTGCAGAACATCTACGTCCCGAATTACCAGGACGTGGGCACGAATGTGCCGGTCCTTCCTGCGCCACACTCACCCAACGGCAGGGTCGATTCCGTCGATCCGAATGTCGCTGCGCCGAGCTCGGGCAGTCCCGGTTCCTGGGGCACAACGGACAGCCATACCTCCTCCGCGTCGGGCGAGGGCGATTTGTCGGCGGATAGCGAGAACTCCGCGGACGGTAATTCCGCAGGCGATGATGCCGCGGCTACGTCCGCAGCGAATGCCGAATCTGCTGCCAACCAGGGCGCTGGGGCTGGATCCGGATCGGCCGCGCAGACTGCCGCAGCGAATGCGCAGAATGCGGCCGGTACCGGTTCGCAGTCGGGCAGCGGCGCGGGTGCCGCGGGTTACGGCGGCGGAATCGGCGGAGGTTCGGGGTCCGGTGCCGGAGGTTCGGGCCTCGGGGGTTCGGCGTCGGGCGCGCGCCGGAAGAACGACAAGCGTGACTCCGAGTCCAGCTCGAGCGGTGTGGTTCCGGGTGGCCCGATCCCGTCCGGTGGCGCCGCAGCCGGCGCAGGGGCGGCTGCCGCTGCTGCAGCGGCGACCCCGGTGAAACCGAGCATGAGTCGTCCCGGAATGGGAATGGCACCCGGGATGATGGGTGCACCCGGCCGAGCGGGCGGCAACGGCGATGGCGACACGGAGCATCAGACGCCGAGCTATCTCATCACCGTCGACAACGGCAACGAACTGATAGGCAAACTCGACCCCGTCGCACCCCCGGTGATCGGCGCATGAACTGGCGGCTGACATCAGCCCAATTCATGTGTCTTTGGGAAGCAACCGATCTCGACCGGATGCCGTACCCGCTGCAATACCGGTCCGCGGCCGCGACAGAAGATCAGTACGCCGTCCAGCAACGCGAGCTGGAGCAGTGGCGGACCGCGCTCGACGAACCGAAACTGGTCGCCGCGATCCAGGCGCTCCGGGATCCGCAACTGTCCGTCACGGTGCTCGCCCCCTCCCCCGAACTCGACTCGGGGCTTCGCCGGAGGGGCAGCATCCGCGGCCGGGCCGCCGTCGTCGCCGAACAGCTGCGCGGAGAACCGGGCCGCGGCGACATCCGGATCGACGCCGGCACCGAGGGCGTCGACTGGCTGACCACCCAACTCCTGAAAGACCTGCCCGGCTGTGCGCCCGGACGAACCCCGTCCCTGACCGCTCACCCCGACGATCTCGAGAATCGAAGCAGCGGTGCGTCAGTCCTGCAGAGCGCCCGAGCCTCCGACGGCACTCTCCTGCGAAGGATCGTCGGCCGGCCGCGGACCGGAATCGGATACATCTGCATCCGGGGTACGCGCAGCGGGCTCGACGAGCCTGTTCTGGGCGAACTGACCTGGATCGACGTGGAAGCGGACGGCCGGTACCTCTATCACCAGGACGACCGTGTTCACCTGCGGTCCGCGACAGTCCGGTTGGTTCGCGACGAGCTGTCGAAACGTGTGTCCGCGGCCCTCGCCAACCCTTCGCCGACCCGCGACTGAGCGTTACCCTTGTCCCATGACCGATCGGGACAGGGACGGGACGGGGAAACCCCTCAACGCACGCCCCCGCGACGAACTCGGCCGACCCCTGCCCCACGACGCCGAGGGTGTGCCGCGCATCCCCGACGACCTGCGGTTACCACCCGACGAGGCGATCACCGAGGCTCAGCGGCTACTCGACCACGGCATGCCGTTCCACGCCCACGAGGTCCTCGAGGGTACGTGGAAGATCGCCCCCGAGGACGAGCGGGAACTGTGGCAGGGGCTCGCCCAGCTCGCGGTGGGTCTCACCCATCTGATGCGGGGCAACAAGACCGGCGCGCGGTCACTGCTGCGCCAAGGCCACGACCGGATCCGGCATTACGAGGTGGAGGCGCCGCACGGCCTCGACATCGCCGGCCTCCTGACGTGGTCGGAACACCTCACGGACGAGATCGATCGCGTCGACCCGCTGCCGGCGACGCCCGTACCCCGATTGAGAATCCCCTGATGACTCTGCTCCCCATGTTCCCGCTGGGCTCGACGATGCTGCCCGGTCAGCAGCTTCCCCTCCACGTCTTCGAACCCCGCTACCAGGAACTGGTTCGCGACTGCCTGGACGCACCGGACGGTCCCCGTTTCGGGGTCGTTCTCATTGCCCGTGGCAACGAGGTGGGCGGCGGCGACGTCCGCCACGATGTCGGCACCATCGCGAGGATCGAATCCCACGCGTCGATCGGCGACGGGCGGTACGAGCTGTTCTGCCGCACCGAGGAACGGATCAAGGTGTCGAAGTGGTTGCCCGACAACCCGTATCCGATCGCTGAGGTCGATGTGTGGCCGGACGAGAACACCGGCACCCAGACGGCGGACTACGAATTCCCGTCCCTCATCGAGAGACTCGAATTCCTGTACGGTCTCCTTCGCCGTCTCGCGACGGAGACCGGCAATGTCCCGCCCGACGTTCCCGTCATCGGCGCTTTCCGCGGGTCGCTCGGCACGCGGCTCTACGAGATCGCCACCTACATTCCGATGGGGGACGCCGACCGCCTGCAGATCCTCGCTGCGGCGGGCGCGGACGAACGCTTGCGGGAGGTCTCCGAGGCGATCGAGAACGCCATCGAAATGGTCCAGTTCCGGCTGATGTGACCTAGCCCTCCCCAGGGTTGGTCAAGAGCACTCCGGGAAGGGTGTAGTGTTGTCAATGCAACGCGGGGTGGAGCAGCTCGGTAGCTCGCTGGGCTCATAACCCAGAGGTCGCAGGTTCAAATCCTGTCCCCGCTACCACTGGAAACGGCTCCGGAGATTCAATTCTCCGGAGCCGTTTTTCGTTGTTCCACATCCTCCGGGACTAGAACGTATTCTCGTACGTGAGGCCTCAGGAGGGACAGTGCAGCTCGCCGACGTCGATCTCTACAACCCGGACACCTTCGCGAAGGGCGTGCCCCACGAGATGTTCGCCGTGTTGCGGCGGGAGGCACCGGTCTACCGGCACCTCGACGAGCGGGGCGACCCGTTCTGGTGCGTCACCCGGCATGCCGACATCGTGACGGTGAACCGGGACGCCGAGACGTACTCGTCGTGGCGGGGCGCCACCTACATCGACGACCTGAGCCCCGACGACCTGGCGGGCCAGCAGCTGATGATGCTGAACATGGACCCGCCCGACCACACGGCGCTGCGGAAGATCGTGAGCAAGGGTTTCACGCCCCGCCGCATCGGCCAGCTGCACGAGATTCTCGCGAGGCGGGCCACGACCATCGTCGACGCGGTGATCGAGCGCGGCGAGTGCGACTTCGTCGTCGATGTCGCGTCCGAACTCCCGCTTCAGGCGATCGCCGATTTCCTCGGGGTGCCCCAGGAAGATCGCAAGCTGATCTTCGATCTGACGAATCAGATGATCGGCTCGTCCGATCCGGAATTCCATCTCGAGGAAGGGCAGGAACGGGCGGCGGCGGCCCAGATGTTCGCGTACAGCCTGGAGATGTTCGAGGACCGCAAGAAGCACCCGCGCGACGACATCGCAACAGCTCTCATCCAGGCCGATGTACACGGCGAGAAGCTGGGCGAGCTGGATTTCAACATGTTCTTCATGCTCCTTGCGGTCGCGGGTAACGAGACCACCCGCAACGCCATCTCACACACCCAGCTGGCGCTGATGGAGCATCCCGAGGAGCGCAGGAAGGTGCTCGAGGATCCGTCCAAGCTCGACGCTCTGATCGAGGAGGGGTTGCGCTGGGCCACCCCGGTCATGCAGTTCCGCCGGACCGCGACCACGGACACCGTGCTGCACGACGTCGAGATCTCCGAGGGCGACCGCGTGGTCATCTGGCACATGTCGGGAAACCGCGACGAGGCGGTGTTCGACGACCCCTACACGTTCGACATCGACCGCCCTACGGGCCACTACTCCCAGCACATTGCGTTCGGCGGCGGCGGTCACCATTTCTGCCTCGGCGCCAACCTCGCTCGCGCCGAGATGAAGGTGATGCTGGACGAGATTCTGCGTCGCATGCCGGACATGGAACAGACGTCACCGGCACAGCGCCTGCGCTCCAACTTCATCAACGGGCTCAAGCACATGCCGGTGACGTTCACACCCTCGTCCATCTGAGCGGAGCGCCGCCTTTTCTGACAGCCTGGTCGAGTGAACAACGTCGACGCAGTGGTCATCGGGTCCGGTCCCAACGGACTCGTCGCGGCCGCGACCCTGGCAGATGCGGGCTGGGACGTCGCGGTCGTGGAGGCGCAGCCGACGCCCGGCGGTGCGGTGAGGTCGGCGGAACTCGTCCCCGGCTTCACGTCGGACCTGTTCAGCGCGTTCTATCCCCTGTCCACCGTGTCGCCGGCGCTCCGCGGTCTCGACCTCGAGTCGCACGGACTGCGGTGGAGTCACGCGCCCAGCGCGCTCGGGCACGCCCGCTCGGCTGCCGACGAGGACGCGCCGGTGATCCACCCGAACCCCGCGGACACGGCCGCCGACCTCGAACGCCGTCAACCCGGTGACGGCGCCGCGTGGACGGCGCTGGTCGAGCAGTGGCACGACATCAAGGAACCGCTGCTGAGCACCCTGTTCAGCCCGTTCCCGCCCGTGCGTGGTCCGGGCCGACTGCTGCGACGGCTGGGGACCGCCGAGTCGCTGCGGCTGGCCCGATTCCTCCTCCTGCCCGCACGGCGGATGGCCCATGAACTGTTCCGGAGCGAGGCGGGTCGACTTCTGTTGCTGGGTAACGCGATGCACGCCGACACCCCGCCGGGCGCACCGGGCAGCGGCGTCATGGGTTACATCCTGACGATGCTCGCCCAGGACGGCGGTTACCCCGTTCCGGTGGGCGGCGCGGGCGAATTGTCGGCCGCGATGGTGCGCCGGGCCGAGCACGCGGGTGCGCACTTCCACTACGGCGACGCCGTGACCGGGATCGACGTCCGGTCGGGTCGCGCCGTGGGGGTACGGACGGCGTCGGGTGTCCGCTACACGGCACGTCGGGCGGTGATCGCCGACGTCTCTGCGCCCGCACTGTACGGGGCGCTGCTTCCCGACCACGCCGTCCCCGCCCGCGTGCGGGCCGACCTCGAGCACTTCGAGTGGGACACGCCCGTCCTGAAGGTCAATTACGCCTTGTCGCAGAAGATTCCGTGGCGTTCCCCCAGCCTGAGCGGAGCGGGCACCGTACACCTCGGTGCCGACGACAACGGACTCGTCCGCTGGATGGCCGACCTGACCACCGGCACCGTTCCGTCCAGCCCGTTCCTGTTGTTCGGGCAGATGACGACCGCGGATCCCACCAGGTCACCGGCAGGTACCGAAAGCGCCTGGGCGTACACGCATCTACCGCGCGACGTCACCGACGACGCGTCCGCCGATCTGCTGGCCGCGCGGGTCGACGACGTCCTCGAGGCGCACGCACCGGGTTTCTCGGAGCGGGTCGTCGGACGGGTCGTCCAGCGCCCGTCGGATCTCGAAGCGGCCGACGCGAATCTCGTGGGTGGCGCCGTCAACGGCGGGACGGCGCAACTCCATCAGCAGCTGATCTTCCGGCCGGGGCCGGGCACGTCCCGTTCGGAGACGCCGGTTCAGGGCCTGTACCTGGGAAGCGCCTCCGCACACCCGGGTGGCGGCGTACACGGGGTGTCGGGCCTGAACGCCGCCCGCGCCGCGCTCGGCGAGGACGGACCGCGTGGGTGGCTGCGGCGGCGCACGTCGCGCGCCGTCATCGACCTGTTGTCGAAGGGACCGATACCCTAATTTGTCCCGTGCCGGGGTACCTCACCGTGCAATGATCTGAGTCGTCGAATTCGGACCACGAAGGGGCATCATGCAGCATCGAGAATCGTCCTTCGCCGGCGTCGGCGGAATTCCCATCGTCTACGACGTGTGGCTCCCCGAGCGGCGCCCGCGCGGCGTGCTGGTTCTGTGCCACGGCTTCGGGGAGCATGCCCGGCGCTACGACCATGTGATCGAACGGCTCGGGGAGCTCGACCTCGCTATCTACGCGCCCGACCACCGCGGGCACGGGCGGTCGGGCGGCAAACGGGTCCACCTGAAGGACTGGAGCGAGTTCACCGACGACCTGCACCAGTTGTTCGGCATCGCGTCGACGGACTGGCCCGGCACCGACCGCTTCCTCCTCGGGCACAGCATGGGCGGTTCCATCGCGCTGACCTATGCACTCGACCACCAGCAGGACCTGAAGGCACTCATGCTGTCCGGGCCTGCGGTCGACGTGACGAGCGGCACGCCGCGCATCGTGGTCGAGATCGGCAAGCTGGTGGGTCGCTTTCTCCCCGGAGTGCCCGTCGAGTCGCTCGACGCGAAGCTGGTCTCCCGCGATCCTGCGGTCGTATCGGCCTACGAGGAGGATCCTCTCGTCCACCACGGAAAGGTGCCTGCCGGGATTGCGCGCGGAATGATCCTCGCCGCCGAACGGTTGCCGGAGCGTCTGCCGTCGTTGACGGTTCCCTTGCTGCTCCAGCACGGCCAGGACGACGGACTCGCGAGTGTGCACGGCACGGAACTGATCGCGGAGTACGTCGGTTCGGAGGATCTCACGGTGGAGATCTACGAAAACCTGTTCCACGAGGTATTCAACGAACCGGAGAACGAGGAGGTACTCGACGACCTCGTCGCGTGGTTGCGGCCGCGCGTGCAGGCCTGACTTCGGCGGGGGTGTTCTGCACCCCCGGACGATGGATGCCAGGATGGGCTGATGAAACGTCACGTCAGCGCCACTCTCGACATCGAGGTCACCGACGCCACCAGTCTCGAATTCAAGATCGCGGTGGCCCGGACTCCCGGTTCGGAGTTGTCGGAATCGCTGATGTTCACCCTCGACGGTCATCGTGTGGAGGCACGAGAGATGGTGGCGGAGCACGGCACTCGCGTCCACCTCCTGGACAGTGAACCCGGATCGCTGCACGTCGAGTACTCGGCTTCGGTTGCGGGTAAGGCCGATTCGCCTCCGGTCACCGACTACGACCTGTCGAAGTATCTGCGCCCGAGCCGATATGCGGAGGCGGACAAGTTCTTCGGTTTCACCGGCGGCGAATTCAATTTGTCCAAGCCGCACCCGGAACTACTGCAGGACATCACCTCGTGGGTGGGGTCGCGATTGCTGTACCAGGCGGGTTCGAGCAGATCCACCGACAGCGCCGTCGACACGATGCTGTCCGGGGCGGGCGTGTGCCGTGACTTCGCCCACCTCACGGTGGCGCTTCTGCGGGCCGTCACCATTCCGGCGCGGCTGGTGGCCGTGTACGCGCCGGGGTGCGATCCGATGGACTTCCATGCTGTCGTCGAGGCGTTCGTCGATCACGAATGGCGTGTGGTCGACGCGACCCGATTGGCTCCGCGTTCGGCACTCCTGCGGATCGCGACGGGTCGCGACGCCGCGGACACGGCATTCCTGGACAATCACGGAGGGGCGATCACGCTCGAGAACACCGTGGTGACAGCCGTCGTCGACGGCGAATTCCCGTCCGACGACTATGCGACGCCCACCTCACTGACCTGACGGGTCAGGTTGCGTCCGAAAGCCTTTCGGTGAGCACGCCCACCTGAATCTTCTTGGCGTCGGCGTGCACCTCGCGGCCGGCGTCGGTGACGTCGACGAACACGCCTCGCCGGTCCGCCTCGCACAGCGCCCGCGCGACCAGGCCCGCCTTCTCCAGCCGGGCCACGCTCCGGGACAGGGCGCTGGGGCTGAGGTACATCTCGGCCGCCAGGTCCTGCATCCGAGGTCGCTCGCAGGTGGCGTCCATCAGTCGGTCGAGCGTCTCGAAATCACTCATGCTCAGGCCGTGAGCGTGTTGCATCTCACGATCCAACTCGCAGGCGATCTCGTTGTATCTGCTCGCGAGCAACCGCCACGTGCCGCGCAGGTCCGCTTCAGAGCTCATGCCCCGCACCCTAGCGCGCATACGCAAAAGGTGCAAGCGAATTAAATGCAAAAGAAATTAGTGCTTGCGCATTGATTGCACGTGCATCTACATTCTTCCTGTGACTATCAGCGACGCCACCCCGGACCTCGCCACCTCGTCGGGCGCCACCACGACCCCGTCGACCGACCAGGCCTGGACGCCCCGCCTCTGGGGCGTCCTGGCCGTGCTGTGCCTCGTCATGTTCCTCGACGGTCTCGACGTCTCGATGGTGGGTGTTGCGTTGCCCTCCATCGGAACCGAGTTGGGGCTGTCCACCACCTCGCTCCAATGGATCATCAACGGATACGTAGTCGGATTCGGTGGTCTGCTGCTGCTGGGCGGACGCACTGCCGACCTCCTCGGACGCCGCCGCGTCTTCTTGATCGCACTCACCGTGTTCGCGATCGCGTCCCTGGTCGGCGGACTCGTCGACAACGGCACGCTGCTCATCGCGAGCCGCTTCGTGAAGGGACTCGCCGCAGCGTTCACCGCGCCGACCGCGATGTCCATCCTCACCACCACGTTCAAGGAGGGGCCCGCCCGCAACCGGGCCCTGTCGATCTTCTCCGTCTTCGGAGCCAGCGGCTACTCGTCCGGCCTGATCCTGGGCGGACTACTGACCAGCGCCGGGTGGCGCTGGACCTTCCTGATGCCGGTGCCGTTCGCGGTTCTCGCCCTGGTCGCGGGCGCCGTCCTGATCCCCCGTGACCGCGCCGCCGACAACGGCGGACACGACATCGTGGGAGCCGCCACGCTGGTGTCGGGGATGCTGCTCGCCGTCTACACCGTGGTGTCGGCACCGGCCCGCGGCTGGGCCGATCCGCTCACGCTGGGCTCGTTCGCACTGGCCGCAGCCCTGCTGGCGTCGTTCTTCGTCGTGGAGAACCGGGTGGCGCACCCGCTGGTACGTCTGAGCATCCTCCGGGTCGGCTCGATCGTGCGGGCGAACCTCAGCATCGTCGCGCTGTTCGGCTCCTACCTGAGCTTCCAGTTCATAATGACCATCTTCCTGCAGTCGGTGCTCGGATGGTCGCCGCTGGAGATGGCGCTGGGCCTCCTGCCCGCCGGCATCATCGTGGCCTTCGGATCGCCGTTCGTCGGACGTCTGATCGACGCGTTCGGCACGGCACGCATGATCATCGCGGCACTGACCTCGTTGAGCCTCGGCTACCTGTGGTTCCTCTTCGCGGGGAGCGACCAGCCCCACTACGCGGTCGCGATCCTGCCGAGCGTGCTACTGCTGGGCGTCGGTTTCGCGCTGGGCTTCACGTCGATCATGGCCCAGGCCACGTCGGGCGTCGACGACTCCGAGCAGGGGTTGGCGTCGGGCCTCGTGCAGACATCCGCACAGGTCGGTGCAGCACTCGTGCTGGCACTCACCACCGCGCTCGTCACCGCCGGCTCGCACACGGCCACCGGTATCAGCGGCGCCGGGTTCCACCAGTTCCACTCCGGCCTCGTGCTGGTCACGGGAGTCGCGTTGCTGGGATTGCTGATCACGGTGTCACCGCTGCTTCGCAGGGTGCTCAACCCCGCATAGGACCCGAACGGCGGAACGGGTGGGCACAGGCCCACCCGTTCTGGTCGTTCAGGCCGAGTGCCGCTTCGACTCCGTGAGCGCGCGGGACGCGAAGTCGACGGTGAGTCCGATGATCATGCGACTCTCCCGCAGCACCTTGCCGATCACGGGGAACGCGTGGATCTGCCCACTCCAGATGTGGGTCTCGATCTGCCGTCCCTCGCGATCGAACCTGTCCGTGATGATCTCGACGTCGGGCCGCATGATCTCGTATTCGGCGGCGGTGAGGAAGACGGGCGGGAACAGTGCCGGATCCGCGTTCACCGGAGACTGGGCGCCCGGAATCTGATCGGGCCCGGCCAGCCAGCGATCCTTGAGCTTGGCCACCTGCGACATCGGCAGGTACGCGTCGCGTTTCATGAAATCGGGGTCGTGATCCTCGAGGTCGAGGTTGAGCAGCGGGGAGTACCCGATGACGGCCGCCGGCCGGGTGAGGCCCCGCAAAGCGGCAACTTCCGCGACCTTCATCGCGAGGTATCCGCCCGCCGAGTCCCCCGCGACGATCACCCTGCTGGGGTCGTCGCAGACGTTCAGCACCTCGGCATACGCGGTCATGGCGTCCACCAGCGACGCCCCGATCGCACCCTTGGGAAGCTGCCGGTACTCGACCGAGACGACGGGTGCACCCGAACGTGCGGCGAGCAGCCCGCACAGTGCCCGGTGGGTGGCGAGCCCGCAGAACACGAATCCGCCGCCGTGGAAGTAGAGGATGGTGGCGCCGTCCATCGACGTGATCGTGGGTCGCGGATGGGTGATCTTCTCGCACGGCACCCCGCCGAGCGAGATCGCCTCGATGTCGAGGCCCTTCGGCTTGGGAAGCCGGTCGATCAGCTCGTCGAGGGTCGCCAGCAGTTCGATGCCGCGGTCCGTCGTCGGCCATATCGTGAACAGCGGTTTGACGAAAGCCCTGGCAAACCAGAACGTCATGCGCGCCCGCCGACTGACATTCCAGTGCCACACGATCGATTCACGCGTTCGCATACTGCCCTCCGTTGTATCGGACGCTTGTCCAGCCAAGTGGACACCCTAGGGCGATCCGGAGAGAAACGCACCCGAAACTGTCACGTCCGCTCCCCGAGACCTCCCGCCACGGTAAGTCGAAGTCGCCCGTTGCCGAGCGACTTCGACTGATTTTCGTCCGATTGCCGGAGGTTCACCGAGCCAGTCGCTCCTCCAGCCGAGCGATGATCTCGGTCGCCACCTGGGTGGGCGATCCGCCCACGTCCACCACGATCGCGTCCTCGTCCGGCTCGATCGGTTCGAGCGTCGAGATCTGCGTGTCCAGCAACGACGGGGGCATGAAGTGGTCGAGCCGGGCGGTCAGCCGTTCCCCGATCTGCGCCCGCGACCCGGCGAGATGCACGAAGACGACGTTGTCGCCCCGCAACACATCGCGGTAGCTGCGCTTCAGCGCCGAGCAGGTGATGACCCCGGGAAGACCGTTCTCGGTGTGTTCCCGAATCCACCCCGCGACGACATCGAGCCACGGCCAGCGGTCCTCGTCGGTCAACGGCTGCCCCGACGCCATCTTCGCGACATTCGCGGGTGGGTGCAGGGCGTCTCCCTCCTGCAGGTCCCAGCCCATGGCGCCGGCGATGATCCCCGCGACCGTCGACTTCCCGGACCCCGACACCCCCATCAGCACCAGGACCGGATCCGCGGTCTGCGGCGTGCGTCCTGCAGATTCGCGCGTACTCACGTGCATCTCACCAACCTCACTCGACATTTCTCAGCCCCTCTAGATGAATACGCTCAGTGCGAGGACACCGGCCAGACCGGTGACGGAGATGATGCATTCCATCACCGTCCACGTCTTCAGGTTCTGTACCACCGTGACGCCGAGGTATTCCTTCACCAGCCAGAATCCCGCGTCGTTGACGTGCGACAGGAACAGCGAGCCGGACCCGATCGCCAGCACCATCAGCGAGACGTGCGTGGAGGTCAGCTCGGCGGCGACGGGTGCGAGGATTCCGGACGCGGTGACGGTCGCGACGGTGGCCGATCCGGTGGCGACGCGGATGAGCACGGCCACGAGCCAGGCGAGGAACAGCACGGGAAGGGCGCTGTCCTTGATCGCGTCGGCGATCACGTCGGCGATGCCGGTGTCGATCAGGACCTGCTTGAATCCGCCGCCGGCGCCGACGATGAGGAGGATTCCGGCGATCGGGGGCAGTGAACTCTCCAGCGAGCCGGCGATGGCCTTGCGGTCCATGCCGCCACCCCGGCCGAGGAGCGCCATCCCGGCGAGCACCGCGAGACCGAGGGCCACCACCGGCGTTCCGAGGAAGTCGAGCAGCGCCTTCGCGGGCGACTCCGAGTCGGCGGCGATGACGTCGGCGATCGCCTTGCCCAGCATCAGGACGACAGGCAGCAGGATCGCGGACAGGGTTGCCGCGAAGCTGGGCCGGCGACGCTCGGCGGCGGCTTCCGCGCCTTCCCGGTCCTCGACGGTCACGTAGAGCTCGGGGACGGGGACGTCCACCCAGCGTGCCGCCAGCTTGCTGAACAGCGGCCCGGCGATGACGACGGTGGGAATCGCGACGAGGACGCCGAGCGCGAGGGTGAGTCCGAGGTTGGCGTTCAGGGCCGCCACCGCGACCAGTGGCCCGGGGTGCGGCGGAACGAGACCGTGCATGGCTGACAGACCTGCCAGCGTGGGAATCGCGATCCGCATCAACGACAACCCCGAACGACGCGCGACCAGAATGATGACGGGCATCAACAGCACGAGGCCGATCTCGAAGAACATCGGCAGGCCGATCACGGCGCCGACCAGCGCCATCATCCACGGCAGCGTCCGCGGGCCCGCCCGTCCGACGAGGGTGTCGACGACGCGGTCGGCGCCACCGGAATCGGCGAGCAACTTGCCGAACATGGCACCGAATCCGATCAGGATTCCGACGCTGCCCATCGTGGCCCCGAAGCCCTCGACGAACGACTTCACCGAATCTTGCCCACCCAGACCTGCGGCGATGCCGACGCCGACGGCGCCGATCGACAGCGCGAGGAACGGATGGAGTTTGAGCCAGGTGATCAGCGCGATGATGACGGCGACGCCGACGACGGCGGCCGTGATCAGCCGCGCGTCGTGGCCGGCACTGTCGGCCGCTGCGAGTAGTGACGCGGTACTCATTCTGTTGCTCCAGGGAGATCGGTGATGGAATGACCCTTGTTCGTGACTCAGGTCACTCTGCCTCATAAACCATATGATTTCAAGGCCGGACCCGATTAAGTACTACTTAGAGTCTGAATCGCGCACCAACGTGTGTTCAATGGGGGCAACCGTGGGAACATCGGCGGATGACCAACGCAGACGGCGGCGAGTACCGGCAATTGCACGAAACGGTGCTCGATCGGCTGGGTAGCGACATCGTGGCCGGAGTCGTCGCACCCGGCACCCGGATCTCCGCCGACGACGTGGTCACCCAGTACTCGGTCTCCCGCACCGTCGTCCGCGAGGTGGTCCGCGTTCTCGAATCGCTCGGATTGCTGGCCGTCCGACGTCGCGTCGGGATCACCGTCCTGGGTGAGGAGCACTGGAATTCACTGGATCCGAGCGTGATTCGGTGGAAACTTGCCGGCCCGCAGCGGTTCGAACAACTGTCGAGCCTGAGCGAACTGCGGTCGGGTATCGAACCGCTCGCCGCGCGTCTCGCGGCAACCCGGGCGACACCGGAACAGTGCGGGGCGCTGACGGCGGCCGTCATCGGAATGTCGTCGACGTCCCGCGCCGCGGACACGGACGCCTACCTGGCCCACGACTCCGATTTTCACCGCACGCTGCTGACCGCGTCGGGGAATCCCCTGTTGCGCGCGATGTCGCAGATCGTCGTGGAGGTGCTCGAGGGCCGCACCCGGCACTCACTGATGCCGCACGTCGCCGAGACCGAAGCAATCCGCCTGCACGGCGTGGTGGCGTCGTCCATTCAGATGGGCGACGCCGACGCGGCGGAGGCGGCCATGCGCGCGATCGTGAGCGAATCCGCGACGGCAGTCGAGCAGATGAAGGACGAAGAAGACACCCACGAGTGAGGTACTCGCGGGTGCCTTTCTCACAGCTCGGTGAGTCTTATGCGACCGAATCCGATTGCATGGCTTCGAGTTCCACGCCCTTCGTCTCCTTGACCCAGCGCAAAACGAAGACGAGTGACAGCACGGCGCACACGGCGTAGAAGCCGTAGGAGATTCCCAGCGAGAAGTCCTTCATGGACGGGAATGTCACGGTGATGAGCCAGTTCGCGGCCCACTGGGCGCCCGCCGCGAGGGAGAGGGCGGCGGCGCGGATGCGGTTGGGGAACGCCTCGCCGAGCAGGACCCACACCACGGGACCCCAGGACATTCCGAAGGCCACCACGAAGAGGTTGGCGGCGACGAGGGCGATCGGGCCCTGCAGTCCGGTCAGGTGCGGCGTCGTGACGCCGTCCACGACGGTGGTGGACGCGGTTCCGAAGATGAACGCCATGGTCGCGAGCGTCACGGCCATACCGGCGGAGCCGATGATCAGCAGCGGTCGCCGGCCCACACGGTCGATGTACGCGATGGCGATGAGGGTGGTGGCGATGTTGACCACCGACGTGATGACCGTGATCTGCAGCGAGCTGCCCTCGTCGAAACCGACGGCCTGCCACAGGACGCTGGAGTAGTAGAAGATCACGTTGATACCGACGAACTGCTGGAAGACGGAGAGTCCGATGCCGATCCACACGATCGGCATCAGGCCGAACGCGGAGCCCTTCAGATCACGGATCGACGGTTGCGTCTCACGGGCCAGCGTCGAGCGGATGCTCTCGATCTTGAGGTCCAGGCCCTTCTCGCCGAGCAGGACCGCGAGGATGCCGCGGGCCTCGCCGAGGCGGCCCTGGGCGATCAGATAGCGGGGGGATTCGGGAATCGTCAGCGACAGCAGTCCGTAGGCCAGTGCGGGCACGCACATCGCGAGGAACATCCAGCGCCAGGCCTCGAGCCCGAACCAGAGTTCTTCCTGCGACCCGCCGGCGAGGGCAGCGAGGGCGTAGTCGACCAGGAGCGAGACGAAGATGCCCGTGACGATCGCGAGTTGCTGCAGCGACCCGAGACGTCCCCGCACCCGGGCGGGCGAGATCTCGGCGATGTAGGCGGGTGCGATGACCGAGGCCAGACCCACGCCGATGCCGCCGACGATCCGGAACGTCACCAACATCTCGACGTTGGCCGCGAATCCGGTGCCGATGGCGCTCAGCAGGAACATCACGGCAGCGGCCCGCATGGTGACGAGGCGTCCGTACCGGTCGGCGATCCGGCCGGCCAGCATCGCTCCCGCCGCGGCCCCCAGCAGCGCCGAGGCGATCGCGAATCCGAGGAGAGCGGAATCGACCTCGAACTTGCCCTCGATCGCCGACACCGCGCCGTTGATCACCGCACTGTCGTAGCCGAACAGCAACCCGCCGAGTGCGGCGACGACCGCGATACGGACGGGAACCGAAGTGCCCTCTGCTGTGTCGCCGGGCGATTCCGCGCCGGGCAACAGGACGTTTTCAGTCATGGGACTCCTCGTGAGCAAGGGGGTGATCAAGACTCGGATCGAGCCGAGGCCTGCGCGAGAGCGCATTCGTTGTGGTGTGGAACACAGTAGGCAACGAACACAGGAATCGTCAAGACATGAACACAGATAGACGGATATGAACCGATTTATGTTCACTGATGAACACTCAAGGCGGCAGAGCCTTGTCCGCGAGAGGAGCGAATTCAGCGGCGAACAGTCAGGCCGGAAGCGCAGATCGCAGACCCAGCGCGACGGCGCCGAGCACCTGCGCCCGCGGGCCGAGTTCGGCCACGCGGATGTCCAGGGAACGGACCGCACTGGGCACCGCGTAGCGGCCCACCACCTCGCGCATCGGCCCGAGCAGAAGTTCGCCGGCCAGCGCGAGTTCGCCGCCGATGACGAGTCGTTCGGGATTGACGAGGTTGCACAGGCTCGCTACCGCGACGCCGACGTGCCGCCCTGTGTCGGCGAGCACCCGGATGCAGGCGGCGTCACCGCCCTCGGCCATCGCGACGATGTCGGCGATGGTGAGATCGGGACCGCGACTCGGGGCGAGCAACCCGATCACGACGTGCGAGGCGACGAGGGTCTCGAGGCAGCCGCGGTTGCCGCAGCGGCATACCTGACCGAACTCGTCGAGTGTCAGGTGGCCGATTTCGCCTGCGGTGCCGCCTCTTCCGCGGTACAGCCGGCCATCGAGGACGAGGCCGGCACCGACTCCGTCGGACAGTTTGATGTAGGCGAGATCGGTGGTTCCGCGGCCCGCTCCCCACATGTGCTCGGCGAGCACGCCGAGGTTCGCGTCGTTGTCGACCTGCACCGCGGTGCCGAGATACTCCGACGCGATGGCGGCCGCATCGACACCGACCCACCCCGGGAGGATCGACGGGCCACCGACCTCGCCGGTGTCGGTCTCGAGCGGAGCGGGCAGACCCATCCCGACCGCGAGGACGGACGTACGGTCGCAGCCGAGGCGATCGAGCGCCGCGTCGAGAAGGGCGCCCGCCTGCACCACGCCGTCCGCGGCGCGGTGCCCCGCACCGAGTTCGACGCGCTCCTCGGCGAGCACCTCGTGTGCCATGTCGGCGACGGCCACGGTGAGATGGCGATGCCCGAAGTCGATCCCGACGGCGAGCCCCATCTTGCGGGTCAGCTTCACCGCACGGCCCCGCTGGCCCGGGTGGTCGCCGCCCGGCACGGCAACCATCCCGGCCGCGGTCAATTCCTTGACCATGTTGGACACGGTGGCGGGCGCCAGCCCGGTGCGGCGCGCGATCTCCGCCTGGGTGAGCTCACCCGACGTCTGGAGCGCGCGGACCACACGGTGCTGGTTGGCGGACTTCAGCGAGGACTGAGAACCCGGCCTCGGGGAGTCACCGTTGTCACTGTCGCGCACGACATCACCGTACCGCGCCGCTTCTCGCGCTACCGGGCGAGTGCCGCCGCCTCACGCGCGAGGCCGCTGATCCGGTCCCAGTCCTTCTGCTTCACGGCGTCGGCGGGTGTGAGCCAGGATCCACCGACGCAGCCGACGTTGGGCAGCGACAGGTAGTCCCCGACGTTCGACGTCGAGATACCGCCGGTGGGGCAGAACCGTGCCGCCGGAACGGGTGAGTGGATCGAGCCGAGGAACTTCGCGCCACCCGACGCCTCGGCGGGGAAGAACTTGAGTTCGCGATAGCCGCGCTCGAGCAGGAAGAGCACCTCGGAGACCGTCGCCGCGCCCGGGAGGTGTGGCAGTCCGGTGTCCGTCATCGCCTTCAGCAGAGTTTCGGTGCTACCCGGCGAGACCAGGAACTGTGCTCCCGCTTCGGCCGCCTGCGCGGCCTGCACCGGTTCCACGATCGTGCCCGCGCCGACGCGGATCTCCGGCACCTCGTTCGCGATCGCCTTGATGGCGTCGAGAGCACACGGCGTGCGCAGGGTCAGTTCGATCATCGGGATGCCGCCGGCCACCAGGGCGCGGGCCACCGGCACTGCGTCGCCGAGGTCGTCCACGACGACGACGGGGATGACCGGGACGCGGTCGAGGAGGGAGGGGCTGTTCGTCACTGAGATACTCCTTAGACGGGTTGGGGGTGGAAAACGCTGGCGCCCTGGGTGGCCGGTCCGACAGCGGCACGCAGGCCGGCGAAGAGTTCGCGCCCCGTGCCGACCCATTCGTCGGCACCGAGCGCACGACCGGTCGCCGGGCGGGCGGCCAGTTCCTCGTCGTCGAGGTGCACGTTCACCGAGCCGGTCACGGCGTCGACGGTCAGGACGTCGCCGTCACGCACACGCGCGAGCGGTCCGTCCGCGGCCGCCTCGGGGGTGAGGTGGATGGCCGCGGGAACCTTCCCGGAGGCGCCGGACATCCGGCCGTCGGTGACCAGCGCGACCTTCCGGCCCTGGTCCTGCAGAACGCCGAGTACCGGTGTGAGCTTGTGCAATTCGGGCATCCCGTTGGCGCGCGGGCCCTGGTACCGGAGTACGGCCACGAAATCGCCGGTCAGCGTGCCCGCCTCGAACGCGGCGAGGAAGTCGAGCTGATCGTCGAAGACCCTGGCCGGAGCGGTCACCACGCGGTGGTCCGGGTGGACGGCCGACGTCTTCATCACGCACGAACCCAGGTTTCCGGTGAGCATCTTGAGCCCGCCGTTGACGTCGAACGGATCTTCCGGTCCGCGCAACACGCTGGTGTCGAGGCTGATTCGCGTGCCCGGCTGCCATTCGACGCCCTCACCCGACAGCTTCGGTTCCTCGGTGTACCGGCGCAGCCCGGGGCCGACGACGGTCTTCACGTCCTCGTGCAGCAGTCCCGCGTCCAGCATCGACGACACGACGTAGCCGAGTCCGCCGGCCGCGTGGAAGTGGTTCACGTCGGCCGAGCCGTTGGGGTAGATCCGGGCGAGCAGCGGCACCACCGCGGACAGTTCCGACAGGTCGTCCCACGTGAGGGTGATTCCGGCGGCGCGGGCGATCGCCACGAGGTGCATCGTGTGGTTGGTCGAACCGCCGGTGGCGAGCAACGCCACGCAACCGTTGACCACGGCCTTCTCGTCCACGACCTCACCGACCGGCGTGTAGTCGTCGCCGAGTGCGGTGAGACCGGTGACGCGCCTACCCGCCTCCGACGTGAGGGCCTCACGCAGCGGGGTGCCGGGGTTCACGAAGCTCGATCCGGGCAGGTGCAGGCCCATGACCTCCATGAGGAGCTGGTTGGAGTTGGCAGTGCCGAAGAACGTGCACGTGCCCGCGCCGTGGTAGCTCGCCGCCTCCGCGTCGAGCAGTTCCTCGCGTTCGGCCTTGCCCTCCGCGTACAACTGCCGCACGCGCGACTTCTCGTTGTTGGGCAGACCGGACGTCATCGGCCCGGCCGGGACGAAGATCGTCGGCAGGTGACCGAACCCCAGGGCGCCGATGAGCATCCCCGGCACGATCTTGTCGCACACACCGAGCATGAGGGCGCCGTCGAACATGTCGTGGGACAGTCCGATCGCCGTCGCCATCGCGATGACGTCGCGGCTGAACAGCGACAGCTGCATGCCGTCGCGGCCCTGGGTGATGCCGTCGCACATCGCGGGGACACCACCGGCGAACTGGGCGATGCCACCGGCCTCCATGACCGCGGCCTTCAGCTGCCGCGGGAAGTGCTCGAACGGCTGGTGCGCCGACAGCATGTCGTTGTACGACGAGACGATCGCGATGTTGGGCTTGACGAAGCTGCGCAGCGCCTTCTTGTCGGCCGGGCCGGACGCGGCGAAGCCGTGCGCGAGGTTCGCGCAGGCCAGCTTGCCGCGCGCCGGGCCGCGGTCCCCCGCCGCCCGGATGCGGTCGAGGTAGATCGTCCGCTCGGGTTTGCTGCGCTCGATGATGCGTTCGGTGACGGCCGCGAGGACGGGGTGCACGTCGGCCGTCGGTGTGGGTGCGTCGGTCATGCGGTGACTCCTTCGTGCCAGGCGCGGCCGTCGCGCTCGATCAGGGTGGTCGCGTCGGTGGGCCCGTTGGTGCCGGCCGGGTAGCGGCGCGGGGCGCGGTCGGACTTCTTCCAGCCGACGAGGATCTGCTCGACCCACTCCCAGGCGGCCTCGACCTCGTCGCGGCGCATGAACAGGGTCGGGTTGCCCCGGACCACGTCCATCAGCAGCCGCTCGTAGGCGTCGGGCGACGGGCGCTTGAACGTTTCGATGTAGTTGAGGTCCAACGACACCGGCTTGAGCCGGATACCGCCGGGTCCGGGTTCCTTCGCCGTCATGTGCAGCCGCATGCCTTCGTGGGGCTGCAACTGGATGACTAGGCGGTTGGGTTCGCTGTGGCCCTCGCTGCCGGGGAACATGGGGTGCGGGACGGGCTTGAACTGCACCACGATCTCCGAGCAGCGTCGGTCCATGCGCTTGCCGGTGCGCAGGTAGAACGGCACGCCGGCCCAACGCCAGTTCTGGATCTCGGCCTTGACGGCGATGAACGTCTCGGTGGCGCTCTCCGGGTTCTCGACGTCCTCCTGGTAGCCGGGGACGGCGATCCCGTCGGCCAGTCCGGGGCCGTACTGGCCTGCGACCGTGCAGCGTTCGACGTCCTGTGGGCTCATCGGCTTGAGGGCCTGGAGGACCTTGAGCTTCTCGTCTCGCACGGTCTCGCGGTCGACGTAGGTGGGCGGTTCCATCGCAACGAGGCAGAGCATCTGCAGGAGGTGGTTCTGCAGCATGTCGCGCAGGGCACCCGCCGACTCGTAGTAACCGCCGCGACTGCCGACTCCGAGCGACTCGGCGACGTTGATCTGCACGTGGTCGATGGACGAGGAGTTCCACAGCGGCTCGAGGAACGTGTTGGCGAATCGCGTGACCAGAAGGTTCTGGACGCTTTCCTTGCCGAGGTAGTGGTCGATGCGGAAGATCTGCGATTCCTCGAACACGGCGCCGACCGCGTCGTTGACGGCGCGGGCCGAGGCGAGGTCGTGTCCGATCGGCTTCTCCAGCACGACGCGGGACTGCGCGTCGGCGAGACCGTTCACGGCGAGGTTCTCACAGATCGGCCCGAACAGACCGGGAGCGCAGGCCAGGTAGAAGACCCGGATCGCCCCTTCCCTGGCGGCGAGACACTCGCTCAGGCCCGCCCAGTTCGCCGGATCCGCGGCGTCGACGGAGACGTATTCGAGGCGATTGAGAAATCGCTCACAGGTGTCCGAATCCAGCTGATCGCTGGAGACGAACCGCGCGAGTTCTCCCCGCACCTTGTCGCGGTAGCCGTCGGTGTCGAGACCGGCTCGCGAGGCACCGATCACGCGGGTTTCGGCGGGCAGCTGGCCGTCCCGATCGCGCAGGTAGAGCGCGGGAAGCAGCTTACGAACCGCCAGGTCGCCGGTTCCGCCGAACACGACGAAATCGCACGGTTCCACGGTGGTCGCTGGTGACATGTCATCTCCCTCTGAAAGCCGGATGTGTGGGCCGTCACAGACGACAGTAGGCGACCTTTGGCTTTCGATCAATACAGACTTAAGTATTTCTGCGAACAAAGGTCACGGCCTTACGTTGTCAGACGCGTGTCCGGTTGGTTGAATGGCCTGCATGCGGACGCCTCGCTCGACGACCTCCCCGGCGACGGGTGGCGACGTCTTCGCCCTCATTCGCGCAGGGCAAGCAACGACGCGCACCGAGATCGGCACCCTCACCGGCCTCTCCCGCACCGCTGTCGCGGCCCGGGTGTCTTCGCTGCAGGCGTCGGGGCTCGTCGTCGAACGCGAGGAGGGCGTCTCGACCGGTGGTCGGCCGCCGGTGAAGCTCTCGTTTCACGTTCAGGCCGGTGTCGTGCTGTCGGCGGCCATCGGCCGGAGCCGCACCCAGCTGGCCATCTGCGACCTCGCCGGCGACGTCATCGTCGCCGAGGACGTGGAGCAGGAGATCGGCACCAGCCCGGCCGAGCTGATGCCCGTCATCGCGCAACGCCTCATCGCGCTGCGCGAGAGTCTGGGCGAGACCGCGGGACGGACGGTCGGGATCGGGATCAGCCTCCCCGGGACCGTCGACACCGAACGCGGGTGCAGCCTGAACTCCCCCATGATGTCGGGCTGGGACGGCGTCCCTCTCCAGCCGTTCCTCGCCGACGTCACCGACGCGCCCGTCTTCGTCGACAACGACGCCAACGTCATGGTGCTGGCGGAGCGGCGCGGAGAACGCCGCGACTTCGCCGACATGCTGCTCATCAAGGCGTCGACCGGACTGGGCGCCGGACTCGTGTCCGGTGGCGTGCTCCAGCGGGGCGCCCTCGGCGCGGCGGGCGAAATCGGGCACACGAAAACCGCAGCGGCACAAGGTGTGGTGTGCCGCTGCGGTGATGTGGGTTGTATCGAGGCCGTGGCCGGCGGGTGGGCGCTGGTCCGCAATCTGCAGGAGCAGGGACGCGAAGTCACCCACATCCGCGACGTGATCACGCTCGCCCTCGCCGGGGACGCCGAGGCGCGGCGGATGATCCGTGAGAGCGGGCGGCAGATCGGCGAGGTCCTGTCGGGCGCGATCAACCTCCTCAACCCGGAGGTCGTGATCGTCGGTGGCGACATGGCGCAGGCCTACGACACGTTCGTCGCGGGGCTACGCGAAACCCTCTACGGCAACGCCATCGCCGTTGCCACCCAACAGCTTCAGATTCTCCCCTGGACGCACGGGGAACTGTCGGGCGTCGTCGGCAGCGCCACCATGGCACTCGACCACGTCCTCAGCGTGCGCGCGGTGGACCAGCTGCTCGCAGGCGCTCCGCGCCCGTGAGCGGTTGACGAGTCCAGAGACTCGCTGACCGCGCACGGGCCCGGAGGGCCTATTTGACGTCGGAACCGTGCTTGGTGAGCGGCATGATCTCGATGTTCATGTACGGGAACAGTGGAAGGTTCCACAGGATCTCGTGCAGTTCGTCGGCCGACTCGACGTCGAAGATGCTGATGTTGCTGTACTGCCCCACGATGCGCCAGATCTCGGGCCACTTGCCGGAGCGTTGGAGCTCCTGTGAGTACGCCTTCTCCTTGGCGATGGTCTCGTCCCGCACCTTCGGGTCGAGGTCACGGGGAATGGCGACGTCCATGCGGACGTGAAAGAGTGCCATCGGGTGGTGTGCTCCTTAGTTCCTGGTCCAGGTCTTGACTGCGTCCATGTTGAGCTCGACTCCGAGTCCGGGCCCCTCGGGCAGGAACACCTGGCCGTCGGCGTAGCGGATCGGTTCCTGCAGCAACTCCTCGCTGAACAGCAGCGGTCCGAACAGTTCGGTACCGAAGTCGATGCCGGGTTCCGCGCACGCGAAGTGGACGGACGCCGCCGTCCCGATCGGGCCTTCGATGGACGTGGCTCCGTGGCAGGCGATTCCGGCTGCCTTGGCGATTGCGACCACCTCGCGGCTCTTCTGCAGGCCGCCACATTTGGTGGTCTTGAGGGCGATGACGTCCGCGGCGCCGCGGCGTGCGACCTCGAGGGCGTCGTGCGGAGTCTGCACGCTCTCGTCCGCCATCACCGGGACGGGGACGAGTCGGTTGAGCTCGGCGAGGACCTCGAGTTGCTCACCGGGTGTGGGCTGCTCGATCAGTTCGACGCCGCCGTCGACGAGGCGGGGCACGTACTTCAGCGCGGTGAGCCTGTCCCAGCGGGCGTTGACGTCGATGCGGACGCCGGCCTTGCCCTGCAGGGCCTGCGCGATCCGAACCACCCGGGCAGTGTCGACGGCGGGATCGAGCGCACCCATCTTCAACTTGAAACTGAAGTGCCGCTTCGACTCGACGAGATCGAGGGCCTCCTCGATGATCTCCTCGGCGGGTGCGGCGCCGAGGGCCCACGTGACGTCGACACTCTTTCGGAAGGCGCCGCCGAGCAGCGTGTGCACGGGCACACCCAGGCTGCGAGCCCAGGCGTCGTGCAACGCGACGTCGACGGCGGCTTTCGCGAAACGTGCATTGGCGACGACTCGTTCGATGTCCGGCATGATGCCGGTGATCTCGTCGACACCACGCCCCAGCAGGACCGGGACTATGTACCGCTCGACGATCGCCTGCATCGTCTCCACCGATTCGCCGCCCCACCACGGGCCGCCGGGGACGACGCCCTCGCCGTAACCGGTCACGCCGCCCGCGGTCGTGACGGCGACGAGCAGCAGCGGCTGCGCCGTCATCGACGTGGTGGCGAACTTGTGGGGACGCACCAACGGCACATCGAGGATCGTCGTTTCGACGGAAACGATCGACAGGTCGGTCATCGGATCACTTTCTCTACGGGTGGAACGGGTCACGCGGGGTCGAGCACGAAGTTGTAGGTGACGTGGTTCTTGCCGTCGTCACCGGTCTTCGGGTCGAGGATGAGTTCCGGCTTGGTAGCCGACGCGACGTCGCTGTCGATCCACTCGCCACCCTTGAAGTACAGCTGCGTGGTCACCGACTCCTTGCCCGGCGCCGACACGATGAGGTGCAGGTGCGCGGGACGCCACGGGTGACCGTTCTGCGCCTCGATGAACTGACCGGTCGGGCCGTCGGTCGGGATCTGGTAGGGCGCCGGCTGGATCGTGGTGATCTCGTAGCGGCCCTCCTCGTCGGCGATGATGGTGCCGCGCAGGTTCCACTCGGGCAGGTGCGGGGCGAACTGCGAGTAGTAGCCGTCGTTGTCGGCGTGCCACAGTTCGACCTTCGCGCCGGCGAGGCCGTTGCCGTCGAGATCGGTGACCTGGCCGGAGAAGACGAGCGGGGTGATCTTCTCGTCCTCTTCCCGCATCGGCAGGGTGCACTTCGACGGCAGCTCGGGCGAGTTCTCGATGTAGTACGGGCCCTCGATGCTGCCCTTGGTGCCCTTGCGGCTGCGAGCGAGGACTTCTTCGACCGAGTGCTCGATGAACACGTCGAGGAACAGCGGCCATTCGCCGCCCTCGCCCACGTCGATGAGCCACTGCTTGAACACGCGGTACTCGGGGTAGGTGACGCCGTGCTTCAGGATCACGTCGTTGAGTGCGCCGAGTGCGTCCTTGGCGATGGCCGCGAGCCGCTCCGGCGAGGTGTCGGCTGTGGCGCGCTCGGCCTTGAACTTGTCGGTGGCGGCGGAGCCGGATCCGGCGGCGGTGGGGCTCTCGGTGGTGGTCATCTGTTTCTCCTTGGGCTGGGAGGGGAGCGGATTGGGCTGATATCGAGTTTTGGGCGACGCGGTGGGTGTTCACGCGCCGAGGGTCTTGCCTTCTGTACGCTCTGCGTACTAGCATCACGCTGTGCGTACACCACTACTGTGCGCGCAGTCACATTGAAATGTCAACCCCAAGTCCGAATACGCACCCGAATCGCTGATGGAGGCCGCAATGACCGAGAGCGATCGCGATTACATCCAGAGCATCGAGCGCGGGTTCGCAGTGCTCCTCGCGTTCGACGCGCAGCGTCCGAACCCGACGCTCGCCGAACTCGCCACAGAAGCGGGACTGTCGCGCCCCGCAGTCCGCCGGATCCTGCTCACCCTGCAGAAGCTGGGGTACGTCGCCGGCTCGGGTGGCCGATGGTCGCTCACCCCCCGCGTGCTGAGCATCGGACAGCACTACTCGGAGTCGCACGCACTGATCGAGGCCGCGATGCCCCGACTGCTGGAGGTGGCCGAGAAGACCCAGGAGTCCGCGTCGCTCGGCGTGCTCGACGGCGCCGACGTGGTCTACGCGGCGCGCGTTCCCGTCCGGCGGATCATGAGCATCAACGTCTCTGTCGGCACCCGCGTCCCCGCGTACGCCACGTCCATGGGTCGCGCGCTCCTGGCCTGGGCCCCCGCCGACGTGGTCGAGCAGGTGGTCGCCGAGTCCACGTTCGAGAAACTCGGGCCCGAAACCATCAGCACTGCAGCCGAACTCGACAAGGAACTCACCAAGGTCCGCGAGCAGGGGTTCGCCCTGACGTCCGAGGAGCTGGAGAAGGGGCTGATCTCGCTGGCCGCCCCCGTCCGCGACGCCGGCGGCACAGTGGTCGGCGTGATCGCCTGCTCCACGTCGTCCGCGCGGAATACTCCGGCACAGTTCCGGGAACAGGCCGTTCCGTGCGTCCTCGCCGCCGCGGCCGCCCTGAGCACGGACATGGGCTTCGCCGGCTGACGGCATCACTCGGTCAGATCGGGTCGAGCACGAAGTCGCAGGAGACCTCTCCGCCGACCAGGCCGACGAGCGACTCGACGGCGGACGCGTCCACTTCTCGCGATGCGCCCGGTGTCGGCACCAGGCGCGTCTCGAGCGGTCGGAAGCCACGCGCATGCACGACGACGTTGACGTGCCCGACATCGGCTTCGCCTCGGGCGCTCGAGAATTCGCACGGCGCCGGCTGCACGGTCGAGATGTCGAAGCGGCCACCGGCGCATGTGACGACGATGCCGCGCAGGTTGTTGCGCAGAATCTCGACGGAGTACCCGGAGTAGCAGCCGTCGGCGTCCGCGTGCCAGATCTCGAGTTCCGCCCCCGACAAAGGGGCGCCGTCGCGTGAGCGCACGACCCCCGCGATGCGGAGCGGAGGCCCCGGTTCGCCGGGGAGTGCCGCAAGGTTCGCCTTCCACGGCAGCACTCGCTGCGCGGGGAGGTAGAACTCGCGGTCGACGTGGTCGAGGCAAGCCTGGTCCACGTGAGGTGCGGTCGTCGTCGACGTCGAGGGCATCACCTGATCCCATCACTCTCGTACGCTGTGCGTACGTTGAGAACGCTGTGCGGTCGTTGTCGAGTGTGCGCGTGGTCACATGCGTTCGTCAACCTCCGGTCCGTTCACATCACGGACGGGTCGGTCCGGTGCATCTGTGGGATAATTTCCCCGCCACCGGCGGACAACGACGTTTCGCCGTCCCCGGTTCGCGCCCTCGTGCCGGCCACGTCGAATCCCCGAGGATCACATCGATGACCACGCCTCCCCGCAGCATCACCCTCCGCTTCCTGGCCGCACCCACCGAAGTGGCGACGCTCGGAGGAGCCGTCCAGGGCGGCCGGATCCTCGAATGGATCGACAAGGCCGCCTACGCCTGCGCGGTCGGCTGGAGCGGGAGCTACTGCGTCACCGCCTACGTGGGAAACATCAAGTTCACCCGGTCCATCGAGTCGGGTCACCTCGTCGAAGTCGAAGCCCGGCTCGTCCACACCGGGCGCTCGAGCATGCACATCCAGTGCACCGTTTCGTCGGCCGACCCGCGCACCGGACAGTTCACCGAGGCCAGCAACTGCCTGATCATCTTCGTCGCCGTCGACGACTCCGGTAAGCCGACGAGCGTGCCGCCGTGGCAGCCCGTCACCGCCACCGACCGCGCCGAGTCCGAGGAGGCGGTCATGCGCATCGGCCTGCGGGCCGACATCGAAGAGGCGATGAGCAAGCAGAACTACACCGACGCGGGCACCGCACCGGAATCGCTCACCCGCTTCCTCGCCGCGCCCACCGACGTCAACTGGGGCGGCAAGACGCACGGTGGAACCGTGATGCGCTGGATCGACGAGGCCGCCTACCTGTGCGGCACGTCGTGGAACGGCACGCCGTGCGTGTCCGTGTACGCCGGCGGGGTGCGCTTCTACCGCCCGATCCAGATCGGTCACGTCGTCGAGGTCGACGCCCGCCTGCTGCACACCGGCGCGCAGACCATGCACATCTCGGTGCACGTGCGATCCGGCGACCCGCGCACCCGGGAAATGAACCTCACCACCCACTGCCTCACCGTCGTCGCCGCCGTCGACGAGGACGGCGCCGCAACGGCAGTGCAGCAGTGGGTGCCGCAGTCCGACGAGGACCGCAAGCTGGAGGCGCACGCCCGCGAACTCATCGCCCTCCGCGACCGGGCTCGAATCGGCGCCCTGGCGTAATCCGCCCGAGTAGCGTCACGGGAAACGGTCTACCCGCGGGAAGGAGCGGGGGGTGCCTGGGAACCGTCCACTCGACGTGCAGTTGTCCCGGCGGCGTGTGCTGCAGTGGGGTGCCGGAGCTGCACTCCTCGGGCTCACCGGGGCCTGCGCCCGTACCGACGACACCGAGGCCCCGATCGGACCCGACTCCCCGGAGGTGCGCGCGTTCGCCGAGGCCGAGTCCCGGCGATTTCCCGGCGGCAGGCCGGTCGCCTACGAGCTCTCCGCGACGCAGTCCGAGGTCGACCTCGCAGGCAAACGCACTGCCGCGTGGCTGTACAACGCGCAGCTGCCAGGCCCGATCCTGCGGGCGAACGTCGGGGACAGGGTCCAGGTGCGGTTTCGCAACCAGCTGCCGGATTCCACCACCGTGCACTGGCACGGGCTGGCCATCCGCAACGACATGGACGGGGTCCCGGATGTCACGCAGGCTCCGATACCGGCGGACACAGAGTTCGTCTACGACTTCATCCCGCCCGACCCGGGCACGTACTGGTACCACACGCACGGCGATCTCCAGCGCGGCCGAGGGCTGTACGGGGCTCTGATCATCGACGATCCCGGGGCTCCCGCGAACTACGACGCCGAGTTCGTCGTCGTGCTCTCCGACTGGTTGACCGACCGCACGCCGTCGCAGGTCTTCGACGAACTCCGCGGCGGGCGCATGAGGTCCATGCCCGAGATGACGTCGCGCGTGCTCGGCGGTGACTCCGGCGACGTCCGGTACCCGGTGTACCTGCTGAACGGGAAACCACCCGGCGATCCGACCGTCTTCACCGCACGGCCGGGGCGGCGAGCCCGCATCCGGCTGATCAACGCGGGCGACGACACCGCGTTCCGGGTCGCGCTGGGTGGCCACCGGCTGACCGTCACGGACACGGACGGTTTCCCCGTCGAACCGGTCGACACCGACTCGGTGCTGATCGGCATGGGCGAGCGGTACGACGCCGTCGTCACCCTTCAGGACGGGGTGTTCCCGCTGGTCGCGGTCGCCGAGGGGAAGGGCGCGCAGGCATTCGCGGTGGTGCGCACCGGCGGCGGCGCGGCCCCCGACCCCGCCGTGGCGCCCCGCGAGGTGGGCCCTCCCCACTCACCGTGGTCGGCTTGCGGGCCACCGACGCCGTCCGGTTACCCGTCGTCGACCCGGGTGTCACCCTGGAGGCGTCGCTCGGCGGCCACATGATGCAGTACGTGTGGACGGTGAACGGCAAGGCCTACCCCGACCACACCCCGCTGACCGTCCACCGGGACCACCGAGTGCGGCTGGTCTATACGAACCCCACGATGATGTTCCACCCCATGCACCTGCACGGGCACACGTTCGCCGTCGCCCGGTCGGACGGTTCGGGACCGCGGAAGGACACCGTGATCGTGCTCCCCGGGCAGACCGTCGCCGCCGACATCGACACGACCAACCCTGGTCAATGGATCACGCACTGCCACAACGACTATCACCTTGCCGCCGGTATGGCGACGATCTTCTCCTATGTGAGCTGACGCCGGACCGTCAGCCCCGGAGCGCTTCCGAGGGCGCCACGCCGTACCTCCGGCGGTACGCCGCTGCGAACCGGCCCGTGTGGGTGAAACCCCAGCGCATCGCGACCTCGGCGACTGTCGACGAACCGTCCGCGCGCAGCAGGTCGTCGTGGACACGTTCGAGCCGGACGTCCAGCAGGTAGTCGCGGGGGCTCACCCCGACGTACTCCTGGAATCCCTCCTGCAGGCGACGGATCCCGACGCCCGCGATCCCGGCCATCTCGGCCGCAGTCCACGCCCGCGCGGGGTCGGCGTGGATCTCGTCGATGACACGCTTGACGATGCGCGGCCGGGTACCGGCACCGGCCGTCTCGTCGTCCGGGATCGCTGCCAGGACCAGCGCCGTGGTGACCGCCCCCGACAGTTGCTCGGCGACGAGGGGGTTCGTGTAGATGCCGTCCGACCGCAGCATCTGGTCGAGCAGCGACCGCACCAGCGCCAGCCAGCTGGCACCGTTCTCACTGGTCAGGTCCAGTTGTGGGGGCAGACGCAGTCCCGGCCGCGCCAGGATCCGCGCCATCTCGCGGTGCAGGTGGTCGCGGTCGACGCGCACGCCGATGATGGAGCAGTCCTTGCTCCAGTCGGTGATGAGCGTCGTCGTGTCGGGCGGGCAGATCGTTCCCGCCCCGGGCACGGACGACACCTCGTTCTTGCCGGTCACCGATTCCAGATGCCCCGACAGCGGCACATTGATCGCATACGCGCCGGGGTGGTCGGACTGGATCGACACGTCGGCGCCCCAGCCGATATGAGTGATCTTCACGGGCCCGAGTTCGACCGCCTCCGCGACGGTGTTGCCCGCGTTCGAGCTGTTCAGCGGGGTCAGCCGGTGCGGGAAGTACACGTCCGACACCACATGCGACGCTTCGTCCCAATCTTCGGGGCGAATCAGCTTGGACGCGGGCTGCATGGCACCAGTGTGACTACGGACACCTTCGATTGCAATTTCCGGCGTGATCCAAGTCACCGCGCAAAGCGGATCACCTCCGCGCTCAGCGGATCGACGCACCGTTCGCACGGTCGTACTTTCGTCGGTACCTCATCAGCGTCCCGGACAGGAAGGGAGGCTCCGACCATGGAGCAACGCGAACTCCGGAACATTTTCGGGCAGTTTGCCAGCGGAGTCACGGTCATCACGTGCGCCAACTCCGAGGGCCTGCCGCACGGAGCGACGGTCACCGCCTTCACCGCCGTCTCGATCGAGCCGAGACTGTGCCAGATCACCCTGACCCGAAAGTCCAAGGCCTGCAACTATTTGAGCAAGGCACCGTTCGCCGTCAACATTCTCGCCGCCGACCAGGTGGACACCGCGATGCATTTCGCCGGGCGCCCGCAGAACCCCGAACCCGTATGGGCCGACGGGCCGACCGCCCCCATCATCTGCGGTGCCGCCGCCACGCTGTCGTGCCGGCCGTGGGCCGAGTACGACGGCGGCGATCACATCATCTTCATCGGTGAGATCGTCGCGGCCGAATCCAGCGGCAAGGACCCGCTGCTGTTCTACCGGAGCACCTTCCACGATCTCGGCTCACCGTCCGCGTCGGCCGCGTGGAACGGATCGATGGACGATCCGAACAACGGCTGGTTCGACTCCACCACCTCCTTCACCCCGTTCCATCTTCAGCCCGTCAACTGACCGCTCAATCCGAAAGGACATTCCATGACCACCACCGAAAGCGCTCCCGAGACCGCGCTCGACCCGACGAAGGTCAACCCGGCCGCAGACTGCGAAGCCAACCGCACCGCCAACTTCGCGTCGCGCCCGATGACCGGTGACGAGTACATCGAGTCGTTGCGCGACGACCGCGAGATCTGGTTACACGGCGAGCGCGTCGAGGACGTCACCACGCATCCGGCGTTCCGCAACCCCATCCGGATGACCGCACGCCTCTACGACTCGATGCACACCGGTGAACACGTCGACAAGGTCACCACCCCCACCGACACCGGCAACGGCGGCGTCACGATGCCGTTCTTCAAGGCACCCAGCTCCTCGGACGACCTGCTGAAGGAACGCGACGCCATCGCCACCTGGGCGCGCATGACGTACGGCTGGATGGGCCGTAGTCCCGACTACAAGGCGTCCTTCCTCGGCACCCTGCATGCGAACAAGGAGCTGTACTCGCCGTTCCAGGACAACGCCGAGCGCTGGTACAAGGAATCGCAGGAAAAGGTTCTGTACTGGAACCACGCGATCATCAACCCGCCCGTCGACCGGCAGCTCCCGCCCGACGAGGTCGGTGACGTGTTCATGAAGGTCGAGAAGGAAACCGACGCCGGACTCATCGTCAGTGGCGCCAAGGTCGTGGCCACCGGCTCGGCCATCACCAACTACAACTTCATCGCGCACTACGGTCTGCCGATCAAGAAGAAGGAATTCGCCCTCATCTGCACCGTCCCGATGGACGCACCGGGCGTGAAGCTGATCTGCCGGTCCTCGTTCACCCAGAACGCGGCCGTGATGGGCACCCCGTTCGACTACCCGCTGTCGAGCCGCATGGACGAGAACGACACCATCTTCATCTTCGACAAGGTGCTCGTGCCGTGGGAGAACGTCTTCATGTACGGCGACGTCGACAAGATCAACGGCTTCTTCCCGCAATCCGGATTCCTGCCCCGCTTCACCTTCCAGGGCTGCACCCGTCTCGCCGTGAAGCTCGACTTCATCGCCGGCATGCTGATGAAGGCACTCGACGCCACCGGCGCAGGCGGTTTCCGTGGCGTGCAGACCCGCGTCGGTGAGGTCATCGGCTGGCGAAACCTGTTCTGGTCACTCACCGAATCGATGGCACGCAACCCCGAGCCGTGGATCGGCGACACCGTCATCCCGAAGCTCGAGTACGGCCTCACGTACCGCATGTTCATGATCCAGGGCTACCCGCGGATCAAGGAGATCATCGAACAGGACGTCGCGTCCGGGCTGATCTACCTGCCCTCGAGCGCCCGCGACTTCAAGAGCCCCGACGTCCGCCCGTACCTCGACAAGTACGTCCGCGGCTCCGACGGCATGACCGCCGTCGAACGCGTCAAGATCATGAAGGCACTGTGGGATTCGATCGGCAGTGAGTTCGGCGGCCGGCACGAACTCTACGAGCGCAACTACTCCGGCAACCACGAAAACGTCAAGGCGGAACTGCTGTTCGCCGCCGAGAACCGTGGCGACGTCGCCTCCATGAAGGGCTTCGCCGAGCAGTGCCTGTCCGAATACGACCTCGACGGCTGGACGGTCCCCGACCTCATCGGCAACGACGACGTCTCGTACTTCGGCAACAAGTAACCGCACACCCACGCAATCCCCGTCAGAAGCGAATCAGCTCTGACGGGGATTTGCCGTACCGCCGGCGGTACGCGGCGGAGAACCGGCCCGCATGGGTAAACCCCCACCGGGCAGCGACTTCGGAGACCGTGACACCGGGTTCCAGTGCCCTCAGGTCGGCGTCGGCGCGACTCAGGCGGATGTCGAGGAGGCATTCCGACGGGCTGCGCCCGACGTACTCGCGAAACCCTTCCTGCAACCGGCGGACGCTGGTACCCGCCAACTCTGCCATGTCGGCTGCCGTCCAGGCGCGGGCTGGGTCGTCGTTGAGTCCGTCGAGCACTCGCTTGACGATTCGCGGTCGGGGTGCGCCCCCGCGCACCTCCTCGTCGGGCGTGACGGCCAGGACGAACGCCGAGGTGATCGCGCCGGCGAGCTGCGGGCCGACAACCGGGTTGGCCAGGAGGTCGGCCGGCTCCCGCAGTTGCGCAGTCAATGAGCGCACCAGACGAAACCAGCTGTGTCCCGGTGCCTCGGTGAGATCGATCTGCGAGGGCAGGTGCAGCCCGGGCCGCAGGTCGGAGCCGAGGATCCGGTCTGCCTCCTGCTCGAGGTACGCGCTGTCGAATTTGACGCCGAGCACCGAGCAGTCGCCGCTCCACCGGGTGATCAGGGTCGGCTCGTCCGCCCGGAAGACCGTGGCCTGACCGGGCCGAGACAGCACCGTGTCGCCCTGCGAACAGGACTCCAGCGAACCGGACAGCGGAATGTTGATCTCGTACGCATCCGGATAGTCGCACTCGATCGACACGTCGGCACCCCAGCCCAGCCTCCCGAGAGTGACGGGGCCGAGGTCAACGGTCCGCATCGACAGCTTCATCGCTCCGTTCGGCGACAAGTCGGTCAACGTGTGGGGAAAGTACGCACCGGCCACCGCCCTCGACGCCGCATCCCAGTCCTGGGTTTCGGTGATCGTCGATGCCATCGTCATGCACCTGCCTCACTGAAGAATCGTTCCGACCTCATTGAAACCGTGTCGTCACGCCCAGTCGAGGATAACTGAGACCGCAATCACAAGTAGTCGCGCAGATGGTCCAGAGACCGCGCAGAGTGGCTAGACCACCCTCCTGCGACGGCCTACCTTCTTCCTCACCCCGCTCACACAACGAAAGTTGTTTCCGAGCAGTTGCTTTGAATGAGGAGATTCAGATGACCGCCACCCTCTCTTGGATCGACGAGATCACGATGACGGAACTCGAGCGCAACCCGTACCCCGTCTACGAGCGGCTGCGCGCCGAGGCGCCGCTGGCCTACGTCCCGGTCCTCGGCTCGTTCGTCGCGACCACCGCCGACCTGTGCCGCACCATCGCCAACAGCCCCGACTTCGAGGGGATCATCACCAAGGCCGGCGGCCGCACGTTCGGTCACCCTGCGGTGATCGGCGTCAACGGCGAGATCCACCGCGACCTCCGCTCGATGGTCGACCCCGCACTGCAACCGTCGGAGGTGGACCGCTGGGTCGACGGACTCGTCCGCCCCATCGCGCGGCGCTACGTGGAGCAGTTCGAGAACGACGGCAAGGCCGATCTGGTCTCGCAGTACTGCGAACCCGTCAGCGTGCGCGCACTCGGTGACCTGCTGGGGCTGAACGACGTCAGCTCGGACACATTGCGTGACTGGTTCCACCGGCTGTCGAACTCCTTTACCAATGCCGGAGTGGACGCGAACGGCGAATTCACGAACCCGGAGGGATTCGTGCAGGGCGACGAGGCCAAGGCAGAGATCCGGGCCGTCGTCGATCCGCTCATCGACAACTGGATCGTCAACCCCGATGACAGCGCCATCTCGCACTGGTTGCACGACGGCATGCCCGAAGGAAAGGTCCGCGACCGCGAGTACATCTACCCCACGCTCTTCGTGTACCTGCTGGGCGCGATGCAGGAACCCGGCCACGGCATGGCGTCGACGCTCGTGGGCCTGTTCACCCGCCCCGAGCAACTGGAGGCCGTCATCGACGAGCCCGCGCTGATTCCGCGGGCGATTTCCGAGGGAATGCGCTGGACCTCGCCGATCTGGTCCGCCACGGCCCGCATCAGCACCAAGGACGTCACGCTCGGGGACGTGTTCCTTCCCGAGGGATCCGTGGTCCTGTTGTCCTACGGTTCGGCCAACCACGACACCGCTGTCTACGACGCCCCCTCCGACTACGACATGACGCGTCCCCCGCTCCCCCACCTGGCGTTCGGTTCCGGCAATCACGCGTGCGCGGGCATCTACTTCGCCAACCACGTCTGCCGCATCGGCCTGGAGGAACTGTTCGAGGCGATCCCGAACCTCGAACGTGACTCCGGCGCGGACGTCGAGTTCTGGGGCTGGGGTTTCCGCGGCCCGACCGCCCTCCGGGCCACGTGGGAGGTGTAGCCGTGACCTTCACCGTCTCGGTCGCCGCCGACAGGGTGGAATGCCGCCCCGACCAGCCGATACTCGACGCTTTCCTCCGGGGCAGCGTGTGGATGCCGAACTCCTGCAACCAGGGCACGTGCGGAACGTGCAAGCTGCGGGTCGTATCGGGGGAGGTCGATCACGGCCTGTCGCCCGAACACACGCTGACCCGGGCCGAACGCGAGCAGGGGTTTGCGCTGGCCTGCCAGGCGACCCCGTGCAGTGACACGGTGGTGGAACGCCTCGACGCGGCGCCCGCGGGCACCGTCCACACCCTGCGGGACCTCGTCGGCACCGTGAGCGCGATCGAGGACGTTGCCCGTGACACGCGGCGGGTTCTCGTCACGCTCGACAGCCCGCTCGAATTCTCCGCGGGGCAGTACGTCGAACTGCGAGTACCCGGCACCGACCACCGCCGCCAGTACTCGATGGCGAATACGCCGGGCGAGTCGAAACAACTCGAGTTCCACATCCGCAGGCAACCGGGTGGAATCGCGACGGACGGTTGGGTGTTCGGCTCGTTGTCCGTCGGCGAGCGCGTCGACATGGTGGGGCCGCTCGGGGACTTCCGTCTCGATCCGGAGGACGAGGGTCCGATGATCCTGCTGGGCGGCGGAACGGGCCTCGCCCCGCTGAAATCGATCGTCCACCAAGCACTCACCGTCGCTCCGGACCGCGCGATCCACCTGTATCACGGCGTGCGCGAGGAGTCCGACCTCTACGATGTCGACCTGTTCCAGGAGTGGGAGCGAGCGCACCCGGGCTTCCGGTACGTGCCGTGTCTGAGCGACCAGTCGTGGTCCGGGCGGTCCGGTTACGTCACGGACGCGTTCGTGGAGGACTTCGACACCTGTCGCGGATACTCCGGGTACCTGTGCGGGCCGCCGGCGATGGTCGACGCCGGCGTCAAGGCGTTCAAGCGCCGGCGCATTGCTCCGCGACGCATCTTCCGGGAGAAGTTCACGCCCGCCGCGTGATTACGGCATCCCGATGCGTACGCCGAGGCCCTCCGAGCCTCGGCGTGCGCATGCCGAACACGTCCTAGTCAGTACTCGGTAAATGCCTAGTGTGATGCAGCGCACAGGCTGCAAGAGTGGAATCCATTGCCGGACCCGGGCGCCCTCGCAGGGCGCAAGCCCCCCGGAGATCTTGGAGGATCCCATGACTGAAACCCTGTACACAGCGCCGTCCGACGACGTGCGCGCCAAGCTGGCCGACGCGCTCATCGAGGACGCGGAAACCGGCCGCTACCAGGTGCGACGTAGCGTTTTCACCGACGAGGACCTGTTCGAACTCGAGATGAAGCACATCTTCGAGGGCAACTGGATCTACCTGGCCCACGAAAGCCAGATCCCGAATGTCGGCGACTACTTCACCACGTACATGGGCCGCCAGCCGATCGTGATCTCCCGCAACAAGGAGGGTGAGCTCAACGCCCTGGTGAACGCGTGCAGCCACCGCGGCGCCATGCTGTGCAGGCGCAAGACGGACAACCGGACCACGTTCACCTGCCCGTTCCACGGCTGGACGTTCAACAATTCGGGCAAGCTCCTCAAGGTCAAGGACCCGCGTGAGGCCGGCTACCCGGAGCAGTTCAACAAGGACGGCTCCCACGACCTCACCAAGGTCGCGCGGTTCGAGAACTACCGCGGATTCCTGTTCGGCAGCCTCAACGCCGACGTCCCGCCGCTCGAGGAACACCTCGGTGACACCACGAAGATCATCGACATGATCGTCGACCAGTCGCCCGACGGCCTCGAGGTCCTGCGTGGTGCGTCCACCTACACCTATGACGGCAACTGGAAGCTGCAGACCGAGAACGGCGCCGACGGCTACCACGTGTCCGCCACCCACTGGAACTACGCCGCGACCACGTCGCGTCGGGAGTCCGGCGAGTCCACCAACGCCACGAAGGCGATGGACGCCGGCAAGTGGTCGAAGCAGCAGGGCGGGTACTACTCGTTCGACAACGGTCACCTGCTGCTGTGGACCAAGTGGGCGGACCCCGCCAACCGTCCCCTCAACGAGCGTCGCGACGAACTCGTCGCTGAGTACGGAGAGGACCGCGCCGACTGGATGATCGGTGTGTCCCGCAACCTGTGCCTGTACCCGAACGTGTACCTGATGGACCAGTTCGGTTCGCAGATCCGGCATTTCCGTCCGATCTCCGTCGACAAGACCGAGGTCACCATCTACTGCATCGCCCCCAAGGGTGAGAGCCGCACGGCACGCGCCGCCCGCATCCGCCAGTACGAGGACTTCTTCAACGCCACCGGCATGGCCACCCCGGACGATCTCGAGGAGTTCCGCTCCTGCCAGAAGACGTACCAGGCCGGCGCCGCACCGTTCAACGACCTCAGCCGCGGTGTCACCCACCAACTCCAGGGCCCCGACGAGGGTGCGAAGAAGATCGGCATCAATCCCATCTCCAGTGGTGTGAAGACCGAGGACGAGGGCCTCTACCCGATCCAGCACGGCTACTGGGTGCAAGCGCTCACCAAGGCGCTCGACGCCGACGCTGCCGCGAACAACCGCTGAGGGAGACGACGAACATGACCGCAGTAGCCGAAAGCACTGTCACCCAGCACGCCATCGAGCAGTTCCTCTACCGTGAGGCCCGCTACCTCGACGACCGCGATTTCGAGAAGTGGATCGAGTGCTATCACCCCGACTCCGAGTTCTGGATGCCGGCGTGGGCCGACGACGGTGACCTAACCACCGACCCGATGACCGAGATCTCCCTGATCTACTACGCCAACCGTGGTGGCATCGAGGACCGGGTCTTCCGCATCAAGACCGACCGGTCGAGCGCGACGAGCCTTCCGGAACCCCGCACCGGTCACAACATCTCGAACGTCGAGGTCACCGACCGTCGCGGCGAAGTCGTAGATGTCCGGTTCAACTGGTTCACGCTCTACTTCCGGTACAACACGGTCGACACGTACTTCGGGAATTCGTTCTACACCATCGACTTCTCTGGTGAGCAGCCTCTGATCCTGAAGAAGAAGGTCGTGCTCAAGAACGACTACATCCACCACGTGGTCGACATCTACCACATCTGATTTCTTCCCCATTCTTCGCGAATCGAGCTGTTTTCCATGACTTTCCAAGTTGCACTGAGTTTCGAGGACGGGATCACCCGCTTCATCAAGTGTGACGGCGACGAGACGGTCGCCGACGCGTCCTACCGCGCGCGCATCAACATTCCTCTCGACTGTCGAGACGGGGCGTGCGGCACCTGCAAGTCGCTCTGCGAATCCGGCACGTACGACGGCGGCGACTACATCGAGGAAGCGCTCACCGACGAAGAGGCGGAGCAGGGTTACTGCCTTCCGTGCCAGATGATGCCGGAAAGCGATTTGGTACTGCAGATCCCGACGACGTCCGACGTCGCGAAGACCGCCGCAGGCACGTTCTCGTCGACGGTCACGGAGATCCGTAAGTTCTCCGACACGACCATCGGGTTCACGATCGAGATCGCGAACCGGGACGACCTGGTTTTCCTCCCCGGCCAGTACGTGAACATCACCGTTCCCGGGACCGAAGCGACGCGCTCGTACTCGTTCAGCACCGGACCCACGTCGAAGGAACTGTCGTTCCTGGTCAAGATCACCGACGGCGGCCTGATGTCGGAGTACCTGCGTAGCCGCGCACAGGTCGGCGACACGCTCGAGTTCACCGGCCCGATGGGAAGCTTCTTCCTGCGTGAGCAGAAGCGTCGCGCCCTGCTGCTGGCCGGCGGCACCGGGCTGGCCCCGCTGCTGTCGATCCTCGACAAGATGCGCACCGACGCCGCCGACCACCCCGTGCACCTGGTCTACGGAGTCTCGTCCGACGCGGACCTGGTGGAGCTGGACAAGCTCGAGGAGTACACGAAGTCCCTGCCCCGGTTCACGTTCGACTACTGCGTGTCCGACCCGGCGAGCAGTGCACCGAACAAGGGGTACGTCACCGGCCTGTTCGAGCCCGCACACCTGAACGACGGCGACGTGGACGTGTACCTGTGCGGTCCGCCTCCCATGGTCGAGGCGGTGCGCGACCACCTGAAGTCGGAGGGCATCACGCCGGCGAACTTCTACTTCGAGAAGTTCAACAACGCCGCGACACCGAGTGGGTCCGAGGCGTCCGCACCGCTGGCGGCCGACGCCCTCGAGGCGGCCCCCGAGTACGAGATCGGCGAGGAACACCAGCCGCTGTCCGAGTCGGACTCGCAGTTCGACGCCCGCATGGCGCTCGAACTCGGGGCGATGGAACTGACCATCGGCCGGATGACGAAGGAACAGCTGTCCGAGTACCGGATCCTCGCCGAGACCTCGTGCGAATCGATCGAGAACGACCGCTTCACGGACGCCGGCGCGTTTACCGACACCAACGCCGCATTCCACGAATTCCTGTTCCGGTGCACCGCCAACGACGTGCTCCTCGAGGCGTACAACCGCCTGGAGGTCACGCAGCTCATGACGAAGGTGCTCCGCACCGCGGACTGGGTGGACGAGCACATCCAGCACGACCACCTCGACATCGTCGCCGCCTTCGAGAAGGGTGACCGGGCCGCCGCCCACGACCTGATCGTCAGCCACAGCGCGCACGCCAAGGCCACCATGTGCCGCGCCATCGAGAGGAGTGCCGTCGCATGAGTGGACTCGTCACTCCGCACCGTTTCGACGGCAAGGTCGTCGCGGTCACCGGCGCAGCGCAGGGCATCGGCCTGACGGTCGCGACCCGACTCGCGGCCGAGGGTGCGTCGCTGATCCTGATCGACCGCGCCGAACTCGTCCACGACGTCGCGAAGGGGTTGCGCGAGAACGGCACCGACGCGCACAGCATCACCGCCGATCTGGAACAGTTCGCCGACGCCGAGGCGGCGATCGACGAGGCGCGGCAGCAGCACGGCCGGCTCGACGTGCTGATCAACAACGTCGGCGGCACCATCTGGGCCAAGCCGTACGAGCACTACACCGCCGAGCAGATCCAGGCGGAGGTGCAGCGGTCGCTGTTCCCGACCCTGTGGACGTGCCGCGCCGTCCTCCCCCACCTCATCGCGCAGCAGTCGGGCACCATCGTCAACGTGTCCTCGGTGGCCACGCGGGGTGTCAACCGCGTGCCCTACGCGGCGTCGAAGGGCGGGGTCAACGCCCTGACCGCGTCACTCGCTCTGGAAGCCGCACAGTACGGAATCCGCGTGGTGGCCACCGCACCCGGCGGCACCGAGGCGCCCGCTCGCCGCGTTCCCCGCGGCCCCGGCGCGGAGACCGATCAGGAGAAGGCCTGGTACCAGCAGATCGTCGACCAGACCGTCGACTCGTCCCTGCTGAAGCGGTACGGAACGCTGGACGAGCAGGCCGCGGCCATCGTCTTCCTGGCCTCCGACGAGGCCACTTACATCACCGGGACGGTACTGCCCGTCGCCGGTGGCGACCTCGGCTAGCTGCCCACAGATCTCGACCGCCTCATCGGCGGGGCGCATTGCATCGTCTCGCCGATGGGGCATTTCTTTAGCCGAATTCGATTGTGACACAGCACACTTACGAGTTCGGCCCGGTTCCCCGTCACACCCACCGAGCGGAGATCACCATGAACCCATCCACCACCCCCGACACCTGGGCGAGTCCGAGACACCGCAGTGCCGTCACGTGGGTCGTCGCGATCGCCACGATCGCGATCATCTTCGACGGCTACGACCTCGTCGTGTACGGCACCATCCTCCCGACGTTGATGAACGATCCCGGTCAACTCGGCGAGATCTCCGCGCAGCAGGCCGGTGCATTGGGCTCGTACGCGCTCATCGGTGTCATGGTGGGCGCGCTCACCGCCGGCGCTGTGGGCGACTACCTGGGCCGGCGGCGGATGATGCTCGTCAACATCGCGTGGTTCTCCATCGGAATGGGGCTCGCCGCGTTGGCCACCAACATCACCATGTTCGGCCTGCTGCGATTCTTCACCGGTATCGGGGTCGGTGGCCTCGTCGCCACCGCCGGTGCGATGGTGGCGGAGTTCGCCCCTCCCGGAAAGCGGAACCTGTACAACGCCATCGTCTACAGCGGCGTCCCCGCCGGCGGGGTGCTCGCGTCCCTCCTCGCGATCGTCCTGCGCGACACGATCGGCTGGCGCGGCCTCTTCTGGATCGGCGCACTGCCCATCGTGATCCTGCTGCCGCTGGCGCTCGTGAAACTGCCCGAGTCGCCGAAGTGGCTCGTCGCCCGCGGCCACGAGGACAAGGCCCGCCGCATCTCCGAACGCACGGGCATCCCGATGCCCGGCGCCGACGAGATCGCCGCGGAACGGGCCTCGGCCGAGAAAGTCGGCTTCGCCGCACTCGCGACGCGCCGTTACGTTTGGGGCACTGCACTTCTCGGCATGATGAGCTTCTCCGGCCTGCTGCTCACGTACGGACTCAACACGTGGCTTCCGAAGATCATGGAGGACGCCGGTTTCAACGCGAAAGGTTCGCTGTCGTTCCTGCTCGTCCTCAACGGCGGCGCGATCCTCGGCGGCCTGATCGCCTCCAAGGTCGCCGACGGCATCGGACCGCAACGCGTCGTCGCCACGACGTTCGGTCTCGCCGCACTCGCCCTGATACTCCTGACGCTCGGCTTCCCGCTGCCGGTGCTGCTCGCGTCCGTCGCGGTCGCCGGAGTCGGCACCATCGGCACCCAGGTCCTGATCTACGGCTTCGTCTCCAACTACTACTCGACGTCCGCACGCGGCGCCGGGGTGGCGTGGTGCGCCGGATTCGGCCGGCTGGGCGGCATCTTCGGCCCACTGATCGGCGGAGCACTGATCAGCGCCGGCATCAGCAGCCAGGTGGCGTTCTACGTCTTCGCGGGCATCGCCGTCCTGGGCGGGATCGTGACGTTCTTCGTTCCGCGCGCACGGGTCACCCGCACCGAGGTGGCGGGCACCGGCGAAGCCGCCTACTCCACCGTCCAGGTGTCGTGACCGGTCAGCAGGCGCTGCAGCGAGCCGTCGTCGACGGGATCCTTCTCCCGCGCGATCTCGTTCTGCAGACGCACCATGTCGTCGTACGTGTCCCGCACGACACTGCGGAACACACCGGTCACGGTGTGGGTGAGGTCCTGGTCGGAAAGTCTCGACAGGGCGGACGCGTAGTCGGGGTCGTCGGTGTGGGCGTCGTGCACGACGATCTCGTCCCGGTCGACGTCGGCGGTCGCGACCACCTTCAGACCGAAACCCGATCGGACGACGCAGTATTCGCCTGCTCCGCCGAACACGATCGGCTCGCCGTGGGTCAGCGGGATGAGGCGCTGCTCCGAACCGTCCTTGCGTAGGACGTCGAACGAGCCGTCGTTGAAGATCGGGCAGTCCTGGTAGATCTCCACGAACGACGTGCCGCGGTGGGCCGCCGCCTGCCGCAGCACCTCCGTCAGCCCCTTGCGGTCCGAGTCCAGGGCGCGGGCCGCGAACGTGGCCTCGGCTCCCAGCACGAGGGACAGCGTGTTGAACGGGTGGTCCACCGACCCCAGCGGTGTCGACTTGGTGACCTTGCCGACCTCCGAGGTAGGCGAGTACTGCCCCTTGGTCAGCCCGTAGATCCTGTTGTTGAACAGCAGGATCGTCATGTTGACGTTTCTCCGCAGGGCGTGGATGAGATGGTTGCCCCCGATCGACAGCGCGTCGCCGTCACCGGTCACCACCCACACCGACAGGTCGGGGCGCGTCACCGCGAGACCCGTCGCGATGGCGGGCGCACGACCGTGGATCGAGTGCAGGCCGTACGTGTCCAGGTAGTACGGGAACCGGCTCGAGCAACCGATGCCGGAGACGAACATCAGGTTCTCGCGTCGGAGTCCCAACTCCGGCAGGAAACTTCGGATCGTGGCGAGGATGACGTAGTCTCCGCAGCCCGGACACCACCGGACCTCCTGGTCCGACGTGAAGTCCTTGGCCTTCTGCGGTTCGTCGGTCTGGGGCACGTGCGCGGTGGCGCTCAACCCCAGGTCCGCACCGACACGACTGATCATCCGTGTCACGCCGATTCCTCCTGCCGGGGTCCGGTCGATCGGTAGGTCGCCGACGCGAGCGCGTCGGAGGTCTTCGCGAGCTCGTGCTCACGCAACGTTCCGGCCAGCGCGGAGTCGATCACCTCGTGCAGTTCGTCGCCGAGGAAGGCGAGCCCCCGCACCTTGGTCACCGATTGCACGTCGACGAGGAACCTCGAACGGAGGATCATCGCGAGCTGGCCCAGATTCATCTCCGGTGCGACGACGGTCCCGTAGCTGCGCAGCACCGCACCGAGATTGGCGGGCAGCGGGTTGATGTTGCGCACGTGCACGTGGGCCACCTCCTTGCCCTCACGGCGAGCACGCCGGCAGGCCTCACCGATGGGTCCGTACGAGCTGCCCCACCCGACCAGCAGCAGGTCGGCCTCACCCGAGGGGTCGTCGACGACCGCGTCGGGAACGGCGATTCCGTCGATCTTGGCCTGGCGCAACCGCACCATGAGGTCGTGGTTGGCGGGATCGTAGGAGATGTCGCCGCTGCCGTCGGCCTTCTCGAGTCCGCCGATGCGGTGTTCGAGCCCCCGCGTTCCCGGTATCGCCATGGCACGGGCGAGCGTCTCCCGGTCGCGGGCGTACGGCGCGAATTCGCCGTCCACCGGTGGCGCCGTGTCGCAGCCGGGGTCGATCCGGTCCAGTTCGGACACGTCCGGGATGGCCCACGGTTCGCTGCCGTTCGCGATGGCACCGTCCGACAGCAACAACACCGGTGTGCGGTATGTGAACGCGATCCGGGCGGCCTCGACCGCGGCATCGAAGCAGTCCGCGGGTGAGCGCGGCGCGATCACCGCGACCGGCGACTCGCCGTTTCGTCCGTACATCGCCTGCAACAGGTCCGACTGCTCGGTCTTCGTCGGGAGCCCGGTGGACGGGCCACCGCGCTGGACGTCGATGACGAGCAGCGGGACCTCCGTCATCACCGCCAGCCCGATGGCTTCGCTCTTCAGCGCCAGTCCGGGTCCGGACGTGCTCGTCACGCCGAGCGCACCCCCGATCGACGCGCCCAGCGCCGCGCCGATTCCGGCGATCTCGTCCTCGGCCTGGAACGTGGTGACGCCGAGATTCCGGTGCTTGCTCAGCTCGTGCAGGATGTCCGACGCCGGCGTGATCGGATAGGTGCCGAGGAAGACGTCCCGCGACGCCAGCCGTCCCGCGGTCACCACCCCGTAGGCCAGGGCCGTGTTCCCGGTGACCTGGCGGTACGTGGCCGGTGGGAGCGTCGCCGCGGACACCTCGTAGGTGGTCGCGAAACTCTCCGTCGTCTCCCCGTAATTCCACCCGGCCTTGAACGCGAGCAGATTGCCCTCCGCGATCTGCGGTTTCGCTGCGAACTTGGTCTCCAGGAACCGCTCGATGCTGTGGGTGGGGCGGTTGTACATCCACGACAGCAGTCCGAGCGCGAACATGTTCTTCGCCCGCTCGCCGTCCTTCCGGCTCAGTCCGGCGGGTTCGACCGCGCCGACCGTCAACGTCGACATCGCCACCGGATGCACCACGTAGTCCTCGAGGGAGTCGTCGTCGAGGGGGCTCGTGGCGTATCCGACCTTCGCAAGATTCCGCTTGGTGAACTCGTCCGTGTTCACGATGATCATGCCGCCGCGCGGCAGATCGGCCAGGTTCGCCTTCAACGCCGCCGGGTTCATGGCGACCAGGACGTCCGGGCGGTCGCCGGCTGTGAGGATGTCGTAGTCCGCGATCTGGATCTGGAACGACGACACACCGGGGAGCGTGCCCTGAGGCGCCCGGATCTCGGCGGGAAAGTTGGGCTGGGTGGCGAGGTCGTTGCCGAACGCCGCCGCCTCGGACGTGAACCGGTCGCCGGTCAACTGCATACCGTCGCCGGAGTCTCCGGCAAAGCGGATCGCCACTCGCTCCAACTTCGTGGAGTTCGCCTCCGTCGTCATGGATGCACCGAATCCCTCGACTCGTAGTCGTTCTGACCAGCAGCTTCTAACCTCACGGTACAAGCGTTCCCAGTTTTCGCCAGGAACACGCCGAAATCAGGCGTCGCGATACGGTGAGTGGTGTGAGGGATCCAGGGAACATCGAGCTCGTCGGGCGTTCCCGCGAACTCGCCGAACTAGAGTCGATCCTGCGTGAGGCGGGCGAGAACGCGCCCGTCGTCGTGGTCGTCGAAGGCGTGCCGGGCATCGGCAAGACCACCTTGGTGGAACACTTCCTCGCGGCGCATCCCGACCTGCCCGCGTTCTCCGCCGTCTGCGCCCCGTGGGCGTCGGGCCATCCCTTCGGCGTCGCCGAACAGCTCCTCGGGGCGGCCGTGACGTCGGAAGACCCCCTCGACGTCGCCCGCGAACTCGTCGCTGCAGTGGATCCGCCTGCCGGTGACGTTCCGTTCGTCTTCGTGCTCGACGATGCGCAGTGGGCAGACCTCACCTCATTGCAGGCTCTGACCTCCGCCGTGCATCTGCTGGACCGACCGGCAATGATCGTCTTCGTCACGAACTCGGAACCTCCTGAGGGTGTTCCCGCGGACGTCCTCGACCTCCTCGACCGGCATCGCCGGCATCGAATCCAGGTCCGTCCGCTCGATGCGTCCGACACCCGCAGACTTGCGAATACCCTTGCGCACCTCGACCTTCCGGCCCCGGTGGCGCACCAGCTCGTTCAGCACACGGCGGGGAATCCACGGCACCTCACGCAACTTCTGCAGGAAGTCGACCCGAGCGCGTGGAGCCAGTGGCAGCCAGTGCTCCCGGTACCCCGCACGTTCGCCGCGAAAGTGCAGTCACAACTGTCCGCGTGCTCAGCGCCTGCCCGGGCACTCGTCGAATCGGCGGCCGTACTCGCCGGGGATCCCCGATTCGCCGACGCCGCCGCGCTCGCGGGCATCGAGCACCCGGTGGAAGCGCTCGACGAAATCCATCGGGCGGGCCTCCTCACCGTCGGTGAGCATCGCGGCGTCACCGTGCTGACCTTCCCGTCGCCGCTGACCCGGGCCGCCGTCTACCGCAGCCTCGGGCCGATCCGGCTCCGTGACCTGCACGATCATGCCGCGCAGATCGTCGAGGACGAGGGCAGGCGACTGGACCATCGCGCCGCGGCCGCGCCGTTCGCCGACCCCGCGCTCGCGGACGAACTGGACACCTATTCTGCGCAGCGGGCGACCGTCGGGGCGTGGTCGGCCGTCGCGGACGCATTGATCAAGTCGAGCCGCCTCACCGTGGACCGCGGCGAACGCGAACAACGCCTCATCCGGGCCGTCGACGCTCTCGTCGGTGCCAGCAACCTTCCCCAGGCTTTGGCGTTCGCGCCGGAGATCGAGAGCTTCCCCGAAAGTCCGTTACGCGACGCCGTACTCGGCTACCTCGCAATCCTCCGGGGACGACCCGCGGAGGCCGATCTGCTGCTCACCCAGTCGTGGACCGCATGCGACCCGGACACCGATCCGGCGACCGCCGCGCTGATCTGCCAGCGCCGCGTCCTGGACTCGCTCGTGCGCTGGCACGGACCGGACCTCGTCGAATGGGCCAGCCGGGCCGTGGCTCTCGTCGATCCGGGGGATCCGTCGGCCGTCGAATCCGCGGCGATCATGGGACTCGGACTCGCTGCCACGGGTCAGATCGTGGAGGCACGGGCCGCCTACGACACGCTGTCCGCAAAGATCGCTCTCGGTGCCCAGTCCCAGCGCTTCGACATGGCCAGGGGTTGGCTCGACCTGGCGCTGGACGATCCCGAATCGGCGCGTCAGGAACTGGAGAGCGCAGTCCCCACGGCCTTCCGGATGGGCTCGACCCGCATCTCGCTGTGGGCGCAGGCCTGGCTGGCGCGAACGCAATTCGCCCTCGGCGACTGGAGCGGCGCGATCGCAACTGTCGACCGTGCGGCACACCAACTCGAGGACGCCGCGCTCGACCTCGTCCGGCCCCTGGTGCACTGGACCGGCGCGCAGACACACGCGCTGCGCGGAAACTGGCCCGCTGCGCACGAGCACCTCCGTCTCGCGGCGGCGAGTTCGCACGACTACCCGATGATGTTCATTCCGTCCTCACTGGCACGCGCCCAATGCGCCGAGGTGCAGGCCGACTACGCCGCAGTGATCAGGGCGCTCGAGCCTCTCACCCGCCTGCAGCCCCGCGAGGGCATCGACGAGCCGGGCTTCTGGCAGTGGCCCGACGTCTACGCGAACGCTCTCGTGATGGCCGGTCGCGTCGACGACGCGGACACCTTCCTCACCCCGCACGAGGAACGCGCCGCCGAGCGCGGGCACCGATCGGCGATGGCTCGTCTCGGTTACGCCCGCGGTCGAGTCGCAGGCGCGCGTGGCGACATCGATGCCGCCCGGGACGTGTTCGAGACGGCCTTGACGCACCTCGACACCCTTCCCCTCCCCTACGACCGCGCCCGCGTGAACTTCGCGTACGGCCAGACCCTGCGCCGGGCAGGTAAGCGGCGCGAAGCGGACGCCGTCATGCAGGCCGCCCGGGAGGGATATTTCGCGCTCGGAGCCACCTCCTACGTGCAGCGGTGCGACCGCGAACTCAAGGCCGGCGGCCTCAACCTCAAACGCAGCCGGTTCACGCTCGAGGAACTGACTCCGCAGGAACGGGCCGTGACCGAACTCGTCGCCGGCGGAGCCAGCAACAAGGAGGCGGCGGGCGAGCTGTTCCTGTCCGTCAAGACCGTGCAGTACCACCTGACCCGGGTCTACGCGAAGCTCGGCATCCGCTCGCGCAGCGAACTCGCGGCGCAGTTCCGCGACCAGGAGTGACGTTCGGGGTGGCGGGAACCTACCCCGAGGGTGCCTGTTCCGGGCAGCACCATCCGGCCAGGCTGGATCTCGACCGATGCAGCCGACCCACCGGAGTACCGAGATGGATGACACGATCGACGCAGTGCGAGCCGACCGCGACCTGAAGAACAAACACCGCGCCATGTGGGCTCTCGGCGACTACCCCACCCTGGCCACCGACATCATCGCCGGCCTCGGCCCCGCCCTGGTCCGGGCGAGCCGGGTCAGGCCCGGTGACCGTGTTCTCGACGTCGCGGCAGGCTCCGGCAACGCCGCCATCCCTGCGGCGATGTCCGGTGCGAGCGTCGTGGCCGGTGACCTCACCCCCGAACTGTTCGACGCCGGCCGCCGCCGGGCCGCCGAACTCGGAGCCGAGGTGGAGTGGCGCGAGGCCGACGCCGAGGCGATGCCGTTCGCCGACAACGAGTTCGACACCGTGATGTCGTGCGTCGGTGTCATGTTCGCGCCGCACCATCAGGCCAGCGCCGACGAACTCGTCCGCGTCTGCCGGCCGGGAGGGACGATCGGTCTACTCAGCTGGACCCCTGAGGGTTTCATCGGCCAGATGTTCGCAACGATGAAACCGTATGCACCCCCGCCCCCTCCGGGCGCACAGCCCCCGCCACTGTGGGGTCGCGAGGAACACGTCCGGGCGCTGTTCGGCCACCGCATCACCGACATCGTGGCAACCCGGCACACCGTGCGCATCGATCAATTCCGGTCGCCGGAGGACTTCCGCGACTACTTCAAGACCCGCTACGGTCCAACCATCGCGGTGTACCGGAACATCGCCGACGACCCCGCCCGGGTCGCCGCACTGGATCACGAACTCGCCGATCTCGCACGTCGTTTCGACCACGGCACCGGCAGCACCGTGATGAACTGGGAATACCTCCTACTCACCGCGCGGAAGTGGTAATTGCGGACGGAGGTCGCAACAGCCACCGGGATCAGTCGTGGCCGTTCTTGTTCCAGAACTGGTGGGTAAGCCCACTGGGGGAGGTGACGGTCTCGACTGTGAAGCGGTCTTCGATGCCGGCCAAGCCCTCCCAGAGGGAGACACCGCGCCCGAGGGTGATGGGCACGATCACCAGGTGCATGAAGTCGATCAAGTCGGCCTGCAGAAACTGCCGCACGGTCGAGGGTCCTCCGCCTATACGGACGTCCCGACCGTCGGCAGCTTCCTGGGCCATGCGCAGAACCTCATGGGGTGGCGCGTCCACGAAGTGGAAGCTGGTTCCGTTGGGAAAGTCGATGCTGGGGTATGGGTAGTGGCTCATGACGAACACCGGTGTGTGAAATGGCGGTTCGTCGCCCCACCAGCCCCGCCACCCGTCGTCGGGCCACTCGCCGGTTTGGGGGCCGAACTTGCGACGGCCCATGATCTCCGCGCCGATGCCCTGGCTCCACAGGCTGGTCACGGCGCGGTCCAGGGTGATTGGGGCGTCTACCCGGTCGACCCCGTGGATGACGCGTCCGTCGAACCAATCGAATAGCCGTTCGGCACCGCCGATCGGGGCGTCGAACGTCACGTGCTCGCCGGCGGCGTAGCCGTCGAGGGAGATATTCATATTGTGGATCCGGGTGCGGGGCATGGGCGATTCCTCCAATAACCGGGTGCGGGATACAAATAGACAGACCTGAAGAGATGGCCGAACTCATCGCGGAACGTTGAAAATCGTATTCCCTCGAGCCGTACTCTGAGGCTGCAACCTGACAGCGCCGCGGCCCGCACGCCATCTTCGGGGAATCACCCTTGCCGATGGACAGGTGGTCACCGCCACGGAGACGGGGCCGAGATGGCGGGGTCGATCGGTGGGCCCATAGCGGCGCCGGTGGACATCGAGTCGTCCAAGGTCGCTCGGCTGCTGGCACCTGTCGGTCGTCAACCGCTGACGTGGCGCGCAGGCCCGGGTGACGAGGTGCTGGCCGAGGACCTGCTCGCGTGTCCGCCGCGAGCCGCTGACGGGGCGGGTGGTGCCGGTCGACCTCGGGATGATGGTCGGGGAGGACGCCGCCGTCGACGTGGAGGCCGAGCCCGACCGTTGGCTCCGGTTCGACTGCACCGGCCCGCGGGGACGGCTGGCGGGACATGTCGGCCTTCGCTGAGCGGCACCGGTACCCAGCCTGCGATTCGGGCATTGCCCGGTCGGGACTTCGCTGCTAGAGTCGAACATGTATTCGAATGACCTTGGGGGAGGTTGGTTGTGGGGGCAGTACTTCTTGAGGAATTGCGCACATTCACGGCGCGACTGCAATGCGCCGAGGCGGCAAGTGGAGATCCGGGACTGGGCATAGATCTGCTCGATGCGATCGAGACTTTGAAATCGGTCGGGTGTGCGGTGCAGGCGGTGATCACCGACGACGTCGCGACGAGTATCCGTGCGGACCGCAGGGCTCGAGAGTTGCCACGGGCGGAGTGGGACCGCGGTATCGCGTCGCAGATTGCGTTGGCGCGCCGGGAATCCCCGAACCGCGGCGGTCGACATCTGGGGTTCGCGCAGGCTCTGGTGCACGAGATGCCGCACACCCTGGCCATGTTGCAGACCGGGCGGTTGAACGAATGGCGGGCCACCCTGTTGGTGCGGGAAACAGCGTGCCTGTCGGCTGCCGATCGGGGCATCGTGGACCGCCGGTTGTGCTCGGATCCAGCCATTCTCGACGGAGTCGGTGACCGCGGGCTGATCGCACGGGCGAAGGCGTTGGCGGTGGAACTCGACGCCGCGTCCGTGGTGCGGCGGCATCGCAAGGCAGTGTCCGAGCGTCGGGTCACGACCCGCCCAGCGCCGGATTCGATGGCCTATCTGAGCGTGCTGATGCCGGTCGAGCAGGCCGTGTGTCTGCAGGCGACCCTGGGCCGGGATGCGGACAGCCTGATCGCAACCGGCAACAGCGGTGGCCGCACCCGCAATCAGCTGATGGTGGACCTGTTGTTCGACCGCGGCACCGGAGCATCAGTGGCGTCGGGTGTGCCGGTGGCAGTGAATCTGGTGCTCTCGGACGAGACCTTGCTGGCCGGCGGGCACGAGGCCGCGCAGCTGCAGGGGTTCGGGCCGGTGCCGGCGGGGATTGCCCGGCAACTGGTGGCCGATTCTGTCGATAGCAACACCGAGACGTCGTTGCAGCGGGTGTATTCGTGCCCCCAGTCGGGGGCGTTGACGGCGATGGAGTCCCGGTCGCGCACGTTCCCGAAGAGCCTGCGAAAGCTGATCGACCTCCGGGATCGGACGTGCCGGACGCCGTGGTGCGATGCGCCGATCCGGCATCACGATCACATCCGCTCACGCAGTAAATTGGGTAAGACCACCGCGCGAAACGGGTCCGGGCTCTGCGAGGCCTGCAACTACGCGAAGGAAGCACCGGGTTGGACAGCACGTCCCGTGAGCAGGCCCGGCGGCACCCACCTCCTCGACCTCGGCACCCCGACCGGGCACCACTACCGATCGGCGGCCCCGCCGCTCCCGGCCGCGGCACGACAGTCGGAGGTCGAGGCGGTACTGATCGCACGCCTGCGTGCGTCGTGACAGCGCGATCACGCCTGGACGACGCCGACCACCGGGGCGTAATCACACGGCGGCAATGCTCGGCTGGTGTTGTCGAGGATGCTCCCGAAGACGACGAACACGATTGTGCCCCTGCCTGTCTCGAGGGTGTTGGACAGCGTGACGATGTAGTCGGCCGGCCGCTCCTGATACAGCGGCGCTCGCCCCGACTGCATGGTGGTGAGGTTCAGCCAGGCGACCTCGACGAGGTCGCCCTGCAGTGGCGACGACATTGCCGTGTTCATCCCGCTGAAGAAGACATTGACCTTCCCCGGCGGAATGACTGGGACAGGAAGGTTCTCGTCGACGGCGGGGCCTGCTATCGCGCGAGCGATACCGACCGAATCGTTTTGCTCTCCGAAACCGGCAGGGAGGCAGTCCGCAGCGGTGGTGTCGTACAGGAACGGCTGAGCTGTGCCCTCGACGAGATGAACCGATCGGGGGAAGTAGTTGTATCGCGGTGTACCGGCGGCGATGCGCTCGATGGTGGTCGTGATCGACTGCGCGGTGCGGGTGCTGATCGGCATGGCGGCCGACTGGAGGGCGGCTCGCACTGCCGCCATGTCGCCGAGCGGCGTCGGAGGCGCAGCGTGCGCTTCACCGACTGCCATGGAGGTGAGCACACCGACACACGCTGCAAGTCCCGCAATTCGTCCACGCATGAATGGATGCTAGCGGCCGCAGGGACTTGCCGAATCAGCTTCGTGAACGCCCGGCAAGTGCCAGGCTGGATGTCATGGACAGCATCAACACGATGGGTGATCGGTAATGGCCCGCCCGGTACGCGTCGTCGTGCTCGGCGCCGGGTCGTGGGGAACGACGGTGGCAGGTCTCGCCGCCCACAACACACCGACCCTGCTGTGGGCGCGAAACTCGGACACGGCCGACGAGATCAACAACGAGCACCGCAACTCTCGGTATCTCGGCGACCGCCCACTCCCCGACTCCATGCGCTCCACAGCCGACCTGGTGGAGGCGGCGCAGGAAGCCGACGTTCTCGTGGTCGGGGTGCCGTCGCACGCGGTCCGCAGCACTCTTGCTCAGATCGCCAACGAGGTGCGGGCGTGGGTGCCGGTGTTGTCGCTGGCGAAGGGGCTGGAGCCGGGAACGCGGCTACGACCCACCGAGGTGATCGCCGAGTGCCTGCCCGGGCATCCGGTCGGGCTTCTGGCGGGCCCGAACATTGCACGGGAGATCGTCGACGGGCTCGCCGCGGCGTCGGTCGTCGCCACTCAGGACGTCCGGGTGGCCACGGCGTTGCAGCCGTTGTTCGCGTCCGCCGTGTTCCGTGTGTACCGGAACACCGATGTGCTGGGCTGCGAACTCGGCGGTGTGCTGAAGAACATCGTGGCCATCGCTTCGGGCATGGCCGACGGACTGGACGTCGGCGACAACACGCGCGCGATGGTCCTGGCGCGCGGGTTGGCCGAGATGACCCGGCTGGGTGAGGCGATGGGCGCGAACCCGCGGACGTTCGCGGGACTCACCGGGGTCGGAGATCTGATCGCCACCTGTATGAGCCCGAGTTCGCGCAACCGGCGGGTGGGCGAGTTCATTGCCCGCGGCATGACGGTCGACGAGGCCGTCGCCAAGCTGGGTCAGGTGGCCGAGGGTGTGAAGACCGCCCCCACCGTGATGGAACTGGCCCGCGACTTCAACGTGGACATGCCCATCGCCGCCGAGGTCGAGGCAGTGGTCGCGGGACGGCAGACGCCGGAGGGCGCCTACCGCGGCCTGCGGAAAGTCGCTGCCGGCGGAGAGGATGAGGTGGCGTGACCGCACAACTGCAACCGGCAGTAGCACTATCTAGACGTTTCTAAGCAATCTCCTAGAAAACTGGGGCAGACTCCTGAATGGAGGCACCCCAGCAAGCAGCGTCGTGCGGGGACGTGTGCGTGAGAGAAGTCAGCGATGAGTTCACCGACCTCGGTTGGTCCCGGAGACTCGTCGGCGCGCGCGTTCCCCCTGTCACCCGCGCAAACGGGGATGTGGCTCGCGCAGCACGTCGACCCCACGGTTCCGGTGTCGGTCGCCCAGTACGTCGACATCCACGGCGATCTCGACCGGAGCGTCCTGACTTCTGCGTGTGTCCGAGCGGCCGCCGAGTTCGAGTCGTTCTTCCTGCAGATCTCCGAGGTCGACGGGCAACCGCTGCAATGGGTGGAACCGAGCCTGGACGCTCCCGTCGGCTACCTCGACTTCCGGGACACGCCGGACCCCGAGGCGGCGGCGCACGCGTGGATGCGCACCGAGACCGCCGATCCGATCGACGTCCAGCGTGACCGCCTGACCGTCTCGTTCCTTCTCCACGTCGGACACGACCACTACTTCTGGTATTCGCGCGCCCACCACATCGCGATGGACGGTTTCGGGTCCGTCACGATGCTCTACCGGATCGCCGCGCTCTACACCGCCGCGGTGCACGGACTGCCACCACCCGCGAGCAAGCCCGTCGGTCTTCGGCGCATCCACGAACTCGAGACCGACTACCGCAACTCCGCCCGCCGGGAGTCCGACCGGGAGTACTGGACCGAGACGATGCGCGGTGTCACCCGCGCGAGCACCCTCGCGCGCGGCTCCGCGCCTGCGACCGCCGGTTCCCGGGACGTCGGCGGAACGTTGACCACCGAGGTCGTCGACCAGCTCGAGAAGTGCGCGGCAGCGCACGGAGTCAATCCTGCGACGCTTACCGTCTGCGCGGTCGCGGGCTATCTGGCGCGAATGACCGGCGAGGACGACGTCACGCTCAGTCTCCCGGTGTCGGCCCGCACGACGGCGGCGCTGCGCCGGTCCGGCGGCATGGTGTCCAACGTGGTGCCGCTGCGCATCACGTCCGCGGGGACGGCGACCATCGGCGATCTGGTGTCCCGCACCCGCCTCGTGATGTCGGGTGCCCTGCGGCATCAGCGGTACCGGCACGAGGACATCCGCGCAGACCGGGGAAGCGCCCTGTCCGGGCCGCGACTGTTCGGCCCCGCCGTCAACATCATGCTGTTCCCCGAGGAGTTGGAACTCGGTTCGCTGCGGAGCCAACTGCATGTGCTGTCGTCGGGTCCGATCGAAGACCTCCTGGTGAACCTGTACCGGTACGGTCCCCGCGGACGTGTGCACCTCGATTTCAAGGCGAACCCGCGACTGTATTCGCAGGATGAGCTCGAGGGGCACCACACGAGATTCCTGCGGTACTTCCGGCACTTCCTCGACGCCGATGCCGCCCACCCGATCGGGGAACTCCCGGTCCTCACGGAGAACGAGACCGCGGCGTTGGTCCCCTTCCCCGGACCGCCCGACAGCGTCCCGGTCACGCTCGCCGACGTGTTCCGCGCCGCCGCACAGCATCCGGACGCGCCTGCCGTCGTCAGCGCCGGCCGCACGATCAGCTACCGCGAACTCGACGGGCGATCGGATCGGATCGCTGCGACGCTGGCACGGTCCGGCGTCGGGTCCGGCGACATCGTCGCGGTGGCTCTGCCCCGGTCCTCCGACTACGTTTGCGCGGTCTGGGCCGTCGCCAAAACGGGGGCCGCCTTCCTTCCGGTGGATCCGAACTACCCGGTCCCCCGTGTTCGGCACATGCTCGACGACTCCCACGCGGCAGTCGGGTTGACGTCCGCGGAGTACGCAACCACATTGCCGGGCAGCATCGAGTGGCTACTGCTCGACGAGGCAGGCAGCTCGAACGTCCACGATTTCCCCACGCCGGCAATACGACTCGACGACGCCGCCTACCTCGTCTACACGTCCGGATCGACCGGCGTCCCCAAGGGAGTCGTGGTCACGCACCGCGGGCTCGCCAATCTGGTCTCCGCGCAGCGCACCCGACTGGACCTCGACAGTGCGGCGAGGGTTCTGCATGTCGCGTCGCCGAGCTTCGACGCCTCCGTCTTCGAGATGCTGATGGCGTTCGGCTCCGGCGCTGCTCTCGTCATCGCCCCGCCCGCGGTGTTCGGTGGATCCCTACTGGCGCAGCTGATGACCACCGAACACGTCACCCACGCGGTGATCACCCCGTCGGTCCTGGCGTCGATGGAACCCGGCGAGGTCGGAGGTCTGCTGCTGCGCACACTCGTCGTCGCCGGTGAGACGTGTCCACCGGGACTGTTGTCTCGGTGGGCGTCCCGATGCCGGATGATCGACGCGTACGGTCCGGCCGAGACCACCGTCATGGCGACCGTCAGCGAGCCTCTCGCCGAGTCCGGACCGGTCACCATCGGCCGGCCGATCCACGGCACGAGGGCCGTGGTCCTCGACCAACGGCTCCGTCCGGTCCCCGTCGGTGTGGTCGGCGAACTGTACGTCGCGGGGACCGCCCTGGCCCGCGGGTACCACCGCAACGCCCGGCAGACGTCGGAACGGTTCGTCGCCGACCCGTACGGACCACCGGGCACCCGCGTGTACCGCACCGGCGATACGGTCCGCTGGACCCGCGACCACGAACTCGAATATTTCGGACGCAGCGACGAACAGGTGAACATCCGGGGCCTGCGCGTCGAGCCGGGCGAGATCGACGCCACCCTCCTCCGGCATCCGGCGGTTCGATTCGCCGTCACCGTGATTCGCTCGCAGGCGGCCGGCGATCAGCTCGTGTCGTATGTGGTGGGCGCCGACACCGCGACCGAGCGGGAGCTGCTGTCGTTCCTCACGACCGCACTGCCCCCGCATCTCGTGCCGGCCGCCGTCGTCGTGCTCTCCCACATTCCGCTGACCCCGTCTGGCAAGCTGGACCGCTTTGCTCTCCCCGAGCACGGCCTCCGGTCACGTTCCCGGACCGCCCCCGGCAGTGAGCGCGAACGCACACTCCACACCCTCTACGCCGACATCCTCGGGACGTCCGATTTCGGTGTGGACGAGTCGTTCTTCGCGCTCGGCGGCGACAGCATCATGGCGATCCAGTTGGCCTCCCGGGCACGGAGTGCGGGAATCTCGTTCACTCCGCGTGACGTGTTCGAGCAGCGAACGATCGCCCGCCTCGGCCAAGTCGCCGGAAACGACGTCGGCAGATCGGTGCTCGAGGAACTCCCCGGCGGCGGGGTCGGCGACATGCCGCTCACCCCGGCCGCCCGATTCCTGTTCGACCGGGCCGGCGTCGTCGACCGGTACGCACAGGCCGTGGTGGTGGAACTGCCACGGGGCATGGACGCGGAGAGGTTGCACACGGTGATCGGTGCCGTCATCGATCGGCATGACGCACTGCGGGCGCACCTCGTGCGTGGTTCGGACGGGACGGCGTTTCTCACCGTAAGCCCGGCAGGCGCACCGCTGCCGGAGGACACGATCCTGCGGGTTCCGCTGCCCGCCGACGCCGACCCGGCGCCGCGAACGAGGGACGAACACGAAGCCGCGATCCGCCGGTTGAATCCTACTGCGGGCGTGATGATGCAATGCGTGTGGCTCGACCCCGGACCAGGCGACACCACCCGCCGCGGGCGGCTCCTCCTCGTCGCCCATCACCTGGTGATCGACGGGGTCTCGTGGCGAATCCTGATCGGTGATCTCGCCGCAGCGTGGGCGCAGGTAACGGCGGGGGTACCGCCCACTCTCGCACCGATCGGCACCTCCCTGCGCCGGTGGTCGCACGGCCTGATCGAGGAGGCGCAGCGGCCGGGCCGGTTGTCCGAGCTGTCGTTCTGGCGCACCATGACTGCCGGCGAGGATCCGCCGCTCGGCACCCGCCCACTCGACGCGCGGCGTGACGTGAATTCCACCGTGGATCGGGTCCACACGGAAGTAACCGCAGCCGTCACGCACTCGTTGCTGACCGACCTCACAGCCGCCTTCCGGTGCGAGGTCAACGACGCACTGCTCACCGCGCTCTCCCTCGCCCTCACGCAGTGGCAGCGCCGGCGGGGACGACCGGCCACCGCGCCGGTGATCCGGCTCGAGGGGCACGGCCGCGAGGAAGCGGTGCTCCACGGCGCCGATCTCTCCCGCACAGTCGGGTGGTTCACCAGCATCTTCCCGATCCGCCTCGACCTCGGGGACGTCGATCTGGACGAGGCGTTCGCGGGCGGGCGCTCCGCGAGCAGTGCGATCAAGTCCGTCAAGGAACAATTGCGTGCGGTGCCCGACAAGGGCATCGGCTACGGGCTGCTGCGGCTTCCGGGAGACGGCATCGGCCAGGTCGCCTTCAACTACCTCGGTCGTCTCGATACCGCGGATACCGAACGCGAGTGGCGCCCGGTGCGGGAGGGCACCGCCGTGTTCTCGTCGGCGGAACCGTCGATGCCGGTCACCGCGCTGATCGACATCACCGCGTTCACCACCCACGGCGTCCTCGACGCCACCTTCGCATACCCGACAGGCGCGATCGCGTCCGAGGACGTGCAGGCGCTGGCCGATTTGTGGGAGCAGGCGCTGACAGCCCTCGCCGCGGTGGCCCGTTCTCCACACGCCGGTGGGCTCACCCCGTCCGATCTGCCCCTCGTCGCCGTGGACCCGAACGACATCGTCGAGTGGGAGCGGGACCGGCCGGGTCTGCTCGACGTGTGGCCGCTGACGCCGTTGCAGTCGGGCCTGCTGTTCCACGCGGCTCTCGCGGGCGCGGACGCCGACCCGTATGCGATGCAGGTGGTCCTGACCCTGTCCGGACACCTCGATCAGGATCGACTCCGGCGTGCATGCATCGCCGTCCTCGCGGGGCACGCGAACCTGCGCACCGCGTTCGTGCGCGACAGTCGCGGTGTCCCGGTGCAACTCGTGCTCGACGACGTGCCGTTGCGGTGGCGGCAGGTCGAGCTCACGGGCGGCGACACGGGCGAGGTTGCCGAGGAGATCCTGCAGGGCGACCGCACCGCCCGCTTCGACATGTCCGCCCCGCCGCTGATTCGGTTCACCCTGCTGTCGCGAGGGCCGAACCGCGCCGAACTGGCGATCACCGCTCACCACATCGTGCTGGACGGCTGGTCGATGCCGTTGCTGGTGCGCGAAATCTTCACCGCCTACCAACGCGACGACGTCCGCACCGAGCAGCCGGATTCGAGCCCGTACCGCGACTTCCTGGAATGGCTGGCAGCGAGGGACACCGAGGCCTCGGCGCGGGCGTGGGCCGTGGCTCTCGACGGCATCACCGAGCCCGCCGCGCCGGCCGAACCCACCCCCACCACGTCGGAGACGGTGCTGGAGCTGAGCGAGGAGGACACCCGAAAGCTGACGGCCCGCGCGACCGAGCTCGGCGTCACGCTGAGCGCGATCGTGCAGGCGGCCTGGGGAATTGTCCTCGGGCAGGCGACCACCCGGGACGACGTCGTGATCGGCGCGACCGTCTCCGGCAGGCCCGCGGACGTCGCCGGGGTGGAGAGTGCGGTGGGATTGTTCGTCAACACCGTGCCCGTGCGGATCCCGCTGGACCCCGATACCGACACCGCCATGCTGCTCACCCGCCTGCAGGCCGACCACGTGCGCCTCCTGGACCATCACCATCTGGGCCTGGCGGACATCCAGCAGGCAGTCGGCGTGGCGCCGCTGTTCGACACGCTGGTCGCGTTCGAGTCGTACCCCGTGGACCGCAGCGCGCTGCCGGAACCCGTCGACGGACTCACCCTGGACGGGGTCCGCGCACACGATGCCTCGCACTACGCCGTGACGCTGGCGGCGACGGTGTCCCGGACCCTGCGGCTGACAGTGAAGTGCCGGTCACGCCGGTACGACGGGGCGGCCATGCTCGCGCGGGCCGGCCGCGTCCTCGAGTGCATCGGCAGGGATCCGCACGTCGTCCTCGGCAGGCTCGATCTCCTCGGCGAGCAGGAGCGCGAGCGGGTTCTGCGCACCTGGAACGCGACGGACGCCCCGGTGCCCTCGCAGACCCTGGTGGACGTGTTCGACGCACAGGTCGAGCGCTCCCCCGGCGCCGTGGCGGTGGTCTTCGGCCGGGATCGACTGACGTACGCGGAGTTCGACGCACGGGCGAACCGGCTCGCCCGGTATCTCGTAGCGAAGGGAGTCGGACCGGAAGCCGTCGTCGGTGTCGCGGCTCCCCGCTCGATCGAGCTTCTCGTCGCGCTGCACGCGGTGCTGAAGGCCGGCGGCGCCTACGTGCCCGTCGACCCCGAGCAGCCGCTCGAACGCACCGCACTCGTCATCGACTCGGCCGCACCAACACTGGTCCTCACGTCCGGTTGCCGGAATCGCACGGTCCCCGACGGAGTCGCCGTCGTGGATCTCGACGTGCTCGACGTCACTGGATACAACCCCCGACCGATCACGGATTCCGAACGACGCGCAGCACTGCATCCGGCGAACGCCGCATACGTCGTCTACACGTCCGGTTCCACCGGCCGGCCCAAGGGCGTGACGGTGACCCACGAGATGATGGTGAACCAGTTCCGCTGGGCGCAGACACTGACGCCGCTCGACGGTTCCGATGCGGTACTGCACAAGACCCCGCTCACCTTCGACATTTCCGCGTGGGAGCTGCTGTGGCCCTTGCACACCGGTGCGCGGGTGGTGATCGCCGCACCCGACGGACACCGCGACCCCCGCTACCTCGCGCGCATCATCGAGCAGGAGTCGATCACCACTCTCCACGTCGTACCGTCGATGCTCGATGCCTTCCTGGAGCAGTGCGGGCCGCGGGCGCCCTCGACGCTGCGCCGCGTGTACTCGGCCGGAGAGCCCCTGTCCGCGGCGACGGCATCACGATTCAGGGAACGCGGCGCCGCCGCGCTGTACAACTGGTACGGCCCGTGCGAGGCGGCGGCGGCGACCTCGGAGTCGGTCGACGGCAACGAGTTCGGCACCGCGGTCGCCATCGGCCGCCCCATTCACAACATACGTACGTATGTACTCGACAGCCGGCTCCGACCGGTGCCGGTCGGGACGAGGGGCGAGTTGTACCTTGCCGGTGGGTACTTGGCGCGGGGGTATGCCGGACGCCCCGATCTGACCGCCGAACGCTTCGTCGCCGATCCCGTCGGCGGAACGGGCGGCCGGATGTACCGCACCGGCGACGTGGTGCGGTGGAACGAGTCGGGCCGGCTCGAGTATCTCGGCCGCAGCGACTTCCAGATCAAACTCCGCGGCCAACGCATCGAACCCGGCGAGATCGAGTCCGCACTCACGTCCGACCCGGCGGTGACACACGCGGCGGTCACGGTGCACCGCGACCCGGAAGCGGGAGACCGGCTGATCGCCTACGTCGTGCCCGCGGACGGTGTGCCGCCGGACGAAGGCCGGATCGTCGACCGTCTCACCGGTCTGCTCCCGGCCTACATGATTCCCTCCGCCGTCGTCCCGCTCCCGGCGCTGCCCCTCACCACCAGCGGGAAGCTGGATCGCGCCGCCCTACCGGAACCGGCGCCCGCGCAGTCTGCCTCCGATCCGCCCGCCACCCCCACCGAGGACGTGGTCGCGTTCGTGTTCGCGGAGGTCACCGGCACCGGCCGGGTGGGCCGGAACGACAACTTCTTTGCGGCGGGCGGAAACTCGCTGACCGCGGCGCAGGCCGTCGCCCGCGTCGGAGCGGCGCTGGGAACCTCCGTCGGCATCCGCGAACTGTTCGACCACCCGACGGTCGCGGAACTGTCGGAGTATCTCCCGAAACGAACGCACGCGGTCGAGCGGACGCCCCTGGTCCGCCGCGCCCCGACCGCCCACGTTCCGCTGTCCCTCGCGCAGCAGCGTGTGTGGTTCCTGAACCGGCTCGACGGACGCTCGGCCACCGACAGCATTCCCGTCGTGCTCCGCCTCACCGGCACGCTCGACGAATCGGCTCTGTGTGCGGCGGTGGGTGACGTGATCGAACGACACGAACCCCTGCGCACCGTGTATCCCGAACACGACGGGATCCCCTGCCAGCACGTTCTCCCCGCCTCCGCCGTGCCGGCGTGCACGGTCCGGAGGACGACGGACCCGATCGCCCGGGTCCGCGACCTGCTGTCGGCGGGGTTCGACCTCACCGCCGAACCCCCGGTTCGCACCGAGCTTCTCGCGGTGAACGCCGACGAGTGGGTGCTGACTCTCGTCGTCCATCACATCAGTGCGGACGGGTTCTCGCTGGGACCACTCGCCCGGGATGTGATGGCGGCGTATCGCGCCCGGGCGGAGGGCGACTCCCCGGGCTGGACGCCACTGCCCGTCCGCTACGCCGACTACGCCACCTGGCAGCGTGAACTGCAGGACGGGCAGCGGGGCCTGGCGTATTGGACGCAGACACTGTCCGGACTGCCCGAGTTACTCCCCCTGCCGTTCGACCGTGCCCGCCCGCCCGTCGCGACGCACCGCGGCGCGAACGCCGAGTTCACCATCGACGCCGAGATTCATCTGCGGATTCGTGCTCTCGCGCGGACGCACGACGCCACTCCGTTCATGGTGGTGCACGCGGCGCTGGCCGTCCTCGCGGCCAGGCTCGGCGACACGTCGGACATCGTCGTCGGCGCGCCGATCGCGGGACGCGGGCCCCGCGCACTCGACGACCTCGTCGGAATGTTCGTCAACACACTGGTGCTACGGACAGATGTCCCGCTGCACACCACGTTCGCCGACACACTCACCCACGTGCGGAACGTCGATCTCGCCGCGTACGCCCACGCGGACGTCTCGTTCGAGGAGGTCGTGGAGGCGGTCGCACCCGCTCGGTCCCGCAGTCGCAATCCGCTGTTCCAGCTTGCGCTCGCCTATCACAACACGGCGCCGGTCGTGATCGACCTGCCGGAGGTGTCCGCCGAGATCGTCGAGATCGCGACGCACACCGCGAAATTCGACCTCCAGCTCACCGTCACCGAATCGGTCGACGACGCAGGCGGCCCGGGACCACTGTCGTGCGTCTTCACGTACGCCACCGATGTGTTCGACGACGCCACGGTCGCGGGATTCGCGGACCGGTTCCGGCGCGTTCTGCGGGCGGCGCTCGCACACCCGTCCATCGTGGTCGGCGACATCGACGTGCGGGACCCCGCGGAGCAGCAGGCGCGGCACGACGGACCGCCGTCGTTGCCGCAACGCACACTGCCCGACCTGATGTCCGCCGCCGTCCGGCAGAATCCGGGAGGGTCGGCGCTGACGGCGGACGGCCGGTCGATGACGTATCGCGAACTCGACGCCGAGTCGAATCGGCTCGCCCGCGCCCTGATGCGGCGCGGGGTGGGCCCCGAGGCACTCGTGGCGCTCGGTCTGCCGCGGTCCGTCCTGTCCGTCGTCTCCGTGTGGGCCGTCGCGAAGACGGGTGCCGCGTTCGTGCCCGTCGACCCGCACTACCCCGCCGCGCGGGTCCGGTATCTGATGGACGACTCCGGCGCCGCCCTCGGGCTGACCACCGTTGCGGACCGCGAGGCCCTGCCGGACGGTACGAACTGGTTGGTGCTCGACGACCCGGGCTTCCGAACCGAATGTCGCGGTTGGTCTTCGGACCCGGTCACCGATGCCGACCGTGCTCGGCCGCTGGATGCGCGCCATCCGGCGTACGTGATCTACACGTCCGGTTCGACGGGAAACCCCAAGGGAGTGGTGGTCACCCACACCGGTCTCGCCGACTTCACGGCAGAACAGCGAGATCGGTATTCGGTGACGGCGTCGTCGCGCACGCTGCACGCTTCGTCTCCCAGCTTCGACGGCGCGGTGCTGGAGATACTGCTCGCGCTCGGTGCGGGCGCATGCATGGTGCTCGCACCACCGATGGCCCGGGGCGACAACCAACTCACGGACCTGCTGGCCCGCGAGCGGGTCAGCCACGTGTTCACCACACCGACGGTTCTGGCGACGGTCGACCCGCGCGGCCTGCACGACCTGCGGGTCGTCGTGGTGGGCGGCGAACCCTGCCCACCTGAACTCGCGGCGGTGTGGGCCGAGCAGGCGCAGATGTTCAACGGATACGGTCCGACCGAGACGACGGTCATGACGAGTATCAGTGATCCCTTGGCGGCCGGCGGGCCGGTCACCATCGGCCGCCCGGTCCGCGGCGCCGCCGTACTCCTGCTGGATTCGCGGCTGCACCCGGTTCCGACGGGAGTGGCCGGCGAACTCTACATCTGCGGGCCGGGTGTCGCCCGCGGCTACCATCGCAGGCCCGCGCTGACCGCCGCACGCTTCGTCGCCTCCCCGTTCGGCACAGCCGGGGAGCGGATGTACCGGACGGGCGATGTGGGTCGTCGGCGTCGCGACGGGTCGATCGAGTATCTGTACCGCAACGACTCGCAGATCGAACTACGCGGCGTCCGAATCGAACTCGGCGAGATCGACGCCACCCTCCTCACCCATCAGGCCGTGAGATTCGCGGCGACGGATGTGCGTGAACTCCGGGACGGCGTCGAGGTTCTCGTGTCGTACGTGCTGCCGGCTCGGAACGAGACGGTCGATCCGGATCAGCTGATCCGCTACGCGGCGACGCGCCTGCCGACCCCGCTGGTGCCCGCGATCGTGGTCGTGGTGGACGCCGTCCCGCTCACCGTCAACGGGAAACTGGACCGCTCGGCGCTGCCCGACCCCGTTCCCGCGGCAACCGAGTTCGAGGCCCCGCACACGCCCGCCGAACGGGTGGTGGCGACAGCGTTCGCCGAGGTGCTCGGACTCGACCTCGTGGGGCGGGACGAAAACTTCTTCGCCCTGGGCGGCAGTTCCCTGTCCGCCACGCGCGTTGCGTCCCGGATCGGTGCCGCGCTGGAGACGACGGTGCCGGTACGTGCAGTGTTCGACTCGCCGACCGTCTCCGCGCTCGCTGTGGCCGTCAACGAGCAGACCGGCGGCGCGACGCGCGTCGCCCTGACCGTGCGTCCGCGCCCGGCCCGCGTGCCGCTGTCGCCGGCGCAGCAACGATTGTGGTTCCTCGCCCGCCTCGCCCCCGGCTCCCCCGAATACAACATCCCGATGGCGTTGCGGCTCACCGGAACACTCGACGTCGCCGCCCTCACCGCGGCCGTCGCGGACGTGATGGGCCGTCACGAACCGCTGCGCACCCTCTACCCCGACAGTGACGGTGTCGCGTACCAGCAGGTGGTCCCGGTGTCGCGGGCCGCTCCCACTCTCAGTCCGACACCCGTGTCCCGCGGTGACGTCGCCGCGCGGGTTGCGACGTTCGCGTCGAAGGGTTTCGCTCTGGGCGCCGAACCGCCGATCCGTGCCCGGCTGTTCGCCCTCGCCCCCGACGAGTGGGTGCTCGCCGTCATGGTCCATCACATCAGCGCGGACGGGTTCTCGGTGCCGCTGCTCGTCCGCGACGTGATGACCGCCTACGAGGCGCGGGTTTCGGGCGAGGCGCCGCGGTGGGCCGAACTTCCCGTCCAGTACACGGACTACACCCTGTGGCAGCACGAACTACTGGGCGACCGCGACGATCCACAATCCGTTGCCGCGCAGCAACTGTCGTACTGGAAGGACACGTTGTCGGGTGCGCCGGAACAGCTGTCCCTCCCCGCCGACCGGCCACATCCCGCGATCGCGTCGCACCGCGGCGGCACAGTCGAGTTCGCGCTCGACGACGTGCTCTACCGTGCGGTCGAGCACACCGCTTCAGCCCTAGCCGTCACCCCGTTCATGGTCGTGCACGCGGTATTCGCGGTGCTCCTCGCGAGGCTCGGCGGATCCACCGACATCGTGATCGGCACCCCCGTCGCGGGACGCGGGGACCAGGCCCTCGACGACCTGGTGGGCATGTTCGTCAACAACCTGGTCCTGCGCACCGAGGTGATCCCCGCGGAAAGCTTCGCGGAACTGCTCGGCCGCGTGCGGGAGGACGACCTGGACGCGTTCGCGCACTCCACCGTTCCGTTCGAGACCGTGGTCGAGGTCCTCGATCCCGCCCGGTCACGCGCACGCAATCCGCTGTTCCAGGTGGCCCTGGCGTTCCAGAACCTCGACCACACCGCGCTCACCCTCCCCGGACTGCGGGTGTCGGCGATGACTCCCCCTACCCGGTCGGCCCGATTCGACCTGCAACTCACCGTGACCGCCGATCCGGACCCGTCGACGGAACGCACCCGGCGTGCGGCGGTGTTCACGTACGCCACCGATCTGTTCGACCACCACACCGTCGCGAACATCGGCGAACGCTTCATCCGGACGTTGAGCGAGGCCGTCGCACAACCGGATACGGCCGTCGGCGACCTCGCCCTTCTCGATCCGGACCCGGATGTCCCCACCGCTGTGCCGTCCTCCGGGGAGACCCTCGTCGATCTGTTCGCGCGGCAGGTCGCCAGTTCGCCGGACGCGATCGCCGTCGTCTCCGGAGATCGTGCGCTCACCTACCGTGAACTCGACGAGCACGTGAATCGACTGGCCCGCCACCTGATCGGCGCCGGCGTCGGCCCGGAGTCCATGGTGGGACTGGCGATTCGCCGCTCGGTCGACCTCCTCGTCGGAATGTATGCCGTATCGAAAACAGGAGGGGCGTACGTGCCGATCGACCCCGATCAGCCCGCGCAGCGCAATGCCCAGATCATCCGGTCCTCGGACACACGCGTCGTCCTCACCACCGAGCGCGACCGGTTCGACCTCTCCGACGTGCTGCCCACGGAGACACAACTGGTCGTCGTCGACCGACTGGACCTCTCCGGTATCGATCCGTCGCCGATCTCCGATCTGGACCGGATCGCGCCCCTGCGAGCGCAGAACCCCGCGTACGTGATCCACACGTCGGGATCGACGGGTACCCCCAAGGGTGTCGTCGTGACCCATGCGGCCGTCGTGAGCTTCCTGAGTTGGCGTCAGGACACCGATCCGCTCGGCGCGGACGACACGGTGATGCTCAAGTTGCAGTACACGTTCGACGCCTCGGTCCGCGAATTCTGGTGGCCGCTGATCGCCGGTGCGCGGCTGGTGATCGCTCGACCGGACGGCCACCGCGACCCGCGGCATCTCGCCGAGCTGGTCGGACGGCACCGGGTGACCGCAGCATACTTCCTTCCCCTCATGCTGGCCGAGATCCTGGCGATCCCCGACGCGGACCTGACGTCACTGCGGCAGGTGTCGTGTGGTGGCGAGGTCCTGCCGCCCGGCACGGCACACAGTTTCCACGCGCGGTGCCCGGACGCGACGCTGTACAACGAGTACGGCCCGACCGAGACGGCGGTCGCGGTGACCCGCACGGCCGTCGGCACGGTGGACGCGACCGTCCCGATCGGCGTGCCGCAGAACGGCGTCGGCGTGCTCGTGCTGGATTCGCGGCTGCATCCGGTGCCCGTCGGCGTTCCGGGTGAGCTCTACCTGGCGGGTGCCCAGTTGGCGCGCGGCTATCTCGGACAACCGGGGGTGACGGCCTCCCGATTCCCGGCGAATCCGTGGGGACCGCCCGGTCAACGGATGTACCGGACCGGCGACGTGGTGAGTCGTCGCCGAGACGGCACGATCGACTATCTGGGCAGGCGCGATCTCCAGGTGAAGATCCGCGGTCAGCGCGTCGAACTGGAGGAGATCGAGACGGCACTGCGACGCGATGCCGCCGTCGCGCAGTCCGCGGCGGCCGTGTACGAATCAGCCGGCACCGGCGTCCGGCTGGTCGGCTACGTCGTGCCGCGGCCGGACATGGTGGTGGACACCCGCGCCGTGTCGGCGGAACTGGCGCAGCGACTGCCCCGGTACATGGTGCCCAACCAGATCGTGGTGCTGGGGGCGCTACCGTCCACACCCCACGGCAAGCTGGATCGACGGGCGCTTCCGGATCCGGGTGTGCCACGGGCGCAGCGGTTCCGCCCCCCGACGACCCGCACCGAGAAACTGGTCACCGCGGTGTTCGCGGACATTCTCGGCACAGGCCTGGTGGGGCTGGACGACAATTTCTTCGAACTGGGCGGCAACTCCCTGTCCGCGACCAGGGCGGCGTCACGACTGCACGCCACGACTCGGGTCGAGGTCCGGCTCGAATGGTTCTTCGCCGACGCGACCGCGGAGAGCATCGCCGCGCGAATCTCGTCGAGTTTCGCCGCGGCCTCCGACACCTCCACCGGGCTCGAGGTGCTGCTGCCGCTGCATCCTGACGGCGGACGCGAGCCGCTGTTCTGCATCCATCCGGCCGTCGGGTTGGCCTGGTGCTACGCGGGATTGAGTACGCATCTCGGCCCCGACCGCCCCGTCTGGGGTGTGCAGTCCCCCGCCGTGACCGTGCCCGGCGAACGGTTTTCGTCGATCACAGAGCGGGCCCATCGATACGTGGAGGAGATCCGCCGTGTTCAACCGCGGGGGCCGTACCACCTGCTCGGGTACTCGGTGGGTGGCGTGATCGCGCACGCGATGGCCGTCGAGCTGCGGTCGCTCGGCGAGGAGGTGCGTATGCTCGCGATGATCGACAGCTACGCGTCGGCGGAGCGGGACACCCCGGCGCCGACACTGCCGGAACTGCTCACGGAATTCGGCGGCGGGGCGTCGGAGCAGCTCGGGCCGGAGCAGCTGACCCGGTTGTACGAGGACTACGTCGACGTCGTCGACGCTGCCGCCGACTTCGTTCCTGGACACTTCGACGGGAGCCTGGTGTTCTTCGGCGCGGCCGGGGACGGATCCCAGCCCGTGCCGGCGAGTACGACGTGGCGGCCGTGGATCGACGGGGACGTCATCGCGCACACAGTCGACCGCCCTCACGCGCGGATGACCGAACCGGAAGCGCTGGCCGTCATCGGACCGATCCTGGCCGAATACCTCGCGGCCGCATCAGCCACCGACGGGACGGAGAATCCACCAGCCACCCAGCGCGAGACAGCCCAGCGTCACGAGTAGGGACAGACCCACCCAGACGATGCCGGGCACGCGGGTGAGTCGCGCCAGCTGATCCGCATCCGACTCCGGGGCCGCGCCGCGGGCCCGTTGCCGCTGCAGTTCGAGGACCGGGCGCGGCGCGGCGACGAGCATGAACAGGGTGATCAGATACGCCGCGGCCACCTGCTGGTCCTGCGTCCCGAACCACACGATTCCGAACAGCAGCGCCCCGACCACCGTGAGGGAGAACAACCCGTACAGGTTCCGGACGAGGATCAGCATGGCCGCGAGAGCGACGACACCGATCCACAGCACCGCGACCGCGTGCTGGGTACCCAGCACCCGGGCCGCGCCGAGCCCCAGAACGGCAGGACCCACGTAGCCGGCGAACGTCATGAGGACCACACCGAGCCCGGTCGGTTTACCGGACGAGATCGCCACACCCGATGTGTCCGAGTGCAGCCGCACCCCCTTCAGCGTTCGACCGAACAGCAGGGCGACCACCAGATGCGCGCCCTCGTGCACGATGGTCACCACGTTGCGGGTGACTCGCCAGGCGTGCGGTTCGAGGACGAGTATCACCGCCACCACCGCCGTGACCTGAACGATCCAAGGAGCCGGCGCGGGGCTGACGGCGCTCATGCGCTCCCACAGCGATTCAATTCCATTCATCGGCGCCGAGTGTACGGCGACCGGCTGATCACTCCCTGCGTGCCAGCTGTGGAATCAATCCGCCCGCGAGCACGTCGTCGACCTGACGTGGGGACAGCCGGTGACGCACCGGGATCTCCACGTCACGGGTCGAGTCGAACAGGGTCAGGCGGGGGCCGGAACGAATGGCGTCCCGAACTCCGTCGAGGACCAGCACGTCGTCCTGCCGGATCGTGTCGTAGTCGTCCGGGTTCTCGAATTCGAGCGCGAGTACACCGAAGTTGGCGAGATTCTGCCAGTGGATACGGGCGAACGAGGTGGCGATCACCGCATGCAACCCGAGGTAGCGCGGGGTGATCGCGGCATGCTCACGCGAGGACCCCTGCCCGTAGTTGTCACCACCGACGATGAAATGCCCGGTGGTCTTCGCCGTCTCCTCCGCGCGCGCCGGATAGGTCTCGTCCACCTGGGTGAACGTGAACCGGGCCAGCTTGGGAATGTTGGAACGGAACGGCAGGGCCCGCGCCCCGGCCGGAGAGATCTCGTCGGTGGAGATGTTGTCACCGACCTTGAGAAGAACCGGTGCCTCGATGCGGTCGGGCAGGGGCGGAAACTCGGGCAGGGACGAGATGTTGGGCCCCTTCACGAGTTCGACGTGCCGCGCTTCCTCTTCCGGCAGCGGAGCCACCAGCATGGCCGTGTTGACGGTGGCCTCGTCCGGAAGCGTGATCTCCGGGTACGGCATCCCCGCTTTCTCCGCCCAGTCCCGCGGGTCGGTGATCACCCCGGTGAGAGCCGACGCGGCCGCCGTCTCGGGTGAACACAGCCACACGGAATCCTCACGGGTGCCCGAACGACCCGGGAAATTGCGGGGCATCGTCCGGAGGGAATTCCGGCCGGTCGCCGGCGCCTGGCCCATGCCGATGCAGCCCATGCACCCGGATTGATGAATTCGCGCGCCTGCCACGACGAGTGCGAGCGTGGCGCCCATCTTGGTCAGATCGGAAAGGATCTCCCGCGAACTCGGATTGACGTCGAAACTCACGCTCGGGTCGGTCTGCCTCCCCGACACCATGGCCGCAGCGATCGCGAAGTCGCGCAGCCCGGGATTGGCGGACGACCCGATCACCACCTGGCTCACGTCCTCACCGGCGACCTCCCGGACCGGCACCACGTTTCCCGGCGAAGACGGTTTCGCGATCAGCGGCTCGATCGTCGACAGGTCGAGGTGTTCGTGCACGTCGTATTCCGCGCCCGCATCGGCGAGCAGTTCCACGAAGTCGCCTTCCCTGCCCTCGGCGCGCAGGAAATCGCGGACGGCGTCGTCGGCGGGAAAGATGGACGTCGTGGCGCCCAGTTCGGCGCCCATGTTCGCGATCACGTGACGATCCATCGCCGTCAACGTCGCGAGCCCCTCACCGTGATATTCGATGATTCTGTTGAGCCCGCCCTTGACCCCGTGGCGGCGGAGCATCTCGAGGATGACGTCCTTCGCCGAACTCCAGTCGGGGAGCCTGCCGGTCAACTCCACCCCCCAGATCTGAGGCATCCGCAGGTGCAGGGGCTGACCCGCGATCGCCATGGCGACCTCGAGCCCACCGACGCCGATCGCGAGCATGCCCAGCGAGCCCGCCGCCGGTGTGTGCGAGTCGGACCCGACCATGGTCTTGCCGGGGACGCCGAAGCGCTGCATGTGGGTGGGATGAGAGACCCCGTTGCCCGGCTTCGAGAACCACAACCCGTACCGCAGGGCGGCGGTGCGAAGGAACTCGTGGTCCTCGGCGTTCTTCTCGTCGGCCTGCAGCAGATTGTGGTCGACGTATTGCGCGCTCAACTCGGTCTTGACGCGATCGAGGTGGAGCGCCTCGAGTTCCTGCATCACCAGGGTTCCGGTGGCGTCCTGGGTGAGCGTCTGGTCGATCCGGATCGAGATCTCCTCGCCCGGTTCCATCCGGCCGTCGAGGAGGTGTGCACCGATGACCTTGCGGGCGACAGTGTCCGACATCGCTGATCCCTTCGTCGTACCTCCAGGATGCGCCGGAGCGACGGCGAGGGCCAGCGCCCGGAATATGTCCGGCACTCGACAGGAAAATCTTCGGTTTTCTAGGCAAATCCGTAGAGAGAGCTAGATTCCGCTAGTCGTGCTGCGCCCGCAGGAACTTGCCGAAGTGCGGCACGGTGAATCCGATCGACCCGCGCTCGGCCGAATAGATCAGGCCCTTCTTGATCAGCCCGTCCCGCGCCGGCGACAGCGACGCGGGTTTGCGACCGAGCTCGGAGGCGATCGCCGACGTGGCGACCGGTCCGTCGTCCCCGGAGAGGTCGGCCATCGCCCGCATGTACTCCCGCTCGGCAGGCGTCGCGCGCTCGTACCGTGACCCGAAGAACCCGACCGCGAGTTCCTCCTCCGCGGTCGGCGCGGCCACCCGCACGTCCTCCTCGGTGATCGGGCTGGCCGCGGCCACGTCCCACGTCGCCTTGCCGTAGGCCTGGACGAAATAGGGGTAGCCGTCGGCCGCGGCGTACAACGCGTCGAGCGCCTCGTCCGTGAACTTCACGTCCTCCCGCTCGGCGGGCGCGATCAACGCCCGGTCGGCCGACACCCGGTCCAGCCGGTCGATGCGGTGGTAGCTGAACAGCCGCTCCGAGTAACTCTTGGACGCCGACAGCACCGCGGGCAGGTGCGGCAATCCGGCTCCGACCACGATCAGCGGCGCCGCGTCCTGGCTGAGCTCGTGGCAGGCCCCGCACACCGCCGAGACGTCCGCGGCGCCGAGGTCCTGCATCTCGTCGATGAACAGTGCGATCCCGACCCCGACGTCGCGGGCCAGGGACGACGCGTCGAGCAGCAGTTCCACCAGGTCGATCTCGATGTCCCCGGAATCGGCGCGGCCCTTCACCGCGGGGGCGTCGATGCCCGGCTGCCACCGCTCCCGCATGCCCTTGTCGGCCGTCGCCCGCAGGGCGAACGACTTCAGGACGCCGAGGAACTCCTCCACCCGGTCGGGGTCGCGGTGCGAGCCCGCGATCTCCCGAACCGCCATGTGCAACGCCGACGACAGCGGCCGCCGCAGATCCTGATCCGGTCGGGCCTCGATCTTCCCCGTTCCCCACCGCCGCGAGATGGCGGCCGACCGCAGGTGGTTCAGCAGGACCGTCTTCCCGACGCCACGCAGACCCGTGAGCATCACGCTGCGTTCCGGGCGACCGCGCGCGATCCGCTCGAGCACCACGTCGAACGCGTCGAGCTGCCTGGTTCGGCCCGCGAGCTCCGGCGGGCGCTGTCCCGCGCCGGGCGCATAGGGGTTACGGACAGGGTCCATGGCCACGAAGGTAACAACCTCTGTTGCCGAATCTGCGCTCATCTAGCGCGTGTCCTAGATCCCGCTATGGAGTCCTAGCCGGGGTGGGGACTTCCGCACCCTTCGGTGCCTATCGACTATCGCGCGTTCCCCCGAGGCTGGATGCAGCACCAGGAACAGGGAGAACACCATGATCGAGTTGGACGCCAGAGCCGAGTTGGAACGCCTCGCGCCGCACGCAGCGAAGGGCGACGAGGACGCCGTCGAAGAGGTTCTCCGCATTGCGCACCCCCTCGTGCACCGCTACTGCACGAGCCGGCTCGAGTCGGTGGATCACCCGCACACCACCGCCGACGATGTCACCCAGGACGTGTGCCTCGCGTTGATGAGCGCCCTGCGGACGTACGAGAACCAGGGAAAATCGTTGCTGTCGTTCATCTTCGGCATCGCCGCGCATAAGGTGTCCGACGCGCGGCGCCGCGCCACCCGGTTGTCCGTGCCGCAGACCGCGCGCGCCGCCGCCGCACACCACGTGGTGGACGTCGAGGACGGCCCCGAGCATCACATCCTGCGCGGTGAACTGCGCGGCGAGATGGGCCACCTCGTCGAGACCCTTCCGGTCCGGCACCAGCAGATCCTCTTCATGCGCGTCATCGTGGGAATGTCGGCCGAGCAGACCGCACGGGTCTTGGACACCACACCGGGCGCCGTCCGCGTCGCCCAGCACCGGGCACTGAGCCACCTGCGGGCGCGGATCGGGCACGGGCCCGCCCGCTGAGAGTTCCCGCTCCGTCGTTGCCAACTGCCGGGCCGAGTGGTCCGATGGATTCATGAGCGCACCCGACACCGTCCTGGTCGCGATCGGAACGAAGAAGGGCCTGTGGCTGGCCACCAGCCGCGACCGCGCCACCTGGTCGCTGTCCGGCCCACACTTCCTGATGAACGAGATTCCGAGTATCGGGATCGACACGCGGGGTGGGCGCACCCGCATTCTGGTCGGGGTCCGGTCCGAGCACTGGGGTCCCACCGTCGCGCACTCCGACGATCTGGGTTCCACCTGGACCGAACCGGATCACGGCGCCATCCGCTTCGGCGACGGAGACGGCGCCGCGCTCGAGCGGGTGTGGCAGCTCCGGCCCGACACGGACGACCGTCCGGGCGTCGTGTGGGCGGGGTGCGAACCCATCTCGGTGTGGCGGTCGGTCGACGGCGGCGAGCATTTCGACCTCGAACGCGGGCTGTGGGACCATCCGCACCGACCGGAGTGGGGAGCCGGATACGGCGGCGCCGCAGCGCATTCCGTCGTACCACATCCACAGGACGAGAACACGGTGCATGTCGCGATGAGCACCGGAGGGGTCTACCGCACCACGGACGGGGGTGCGTCCTGGGAGCCGCGCAACACCGGGATCACGGCCTACTTCCTGCCGGACCCGAACCCGGAGTTCGGTCAGTGCGTCCACAAGATCGCCCGCGACGCCGTCGCCCCCGACCGGCTGTACGCCCAGAACCATCACGGCGTCTACCGCACCGACGACAGCGGTGACACGTGGAAGTCGATCGCGGACGGGCTGCCGACGGACTTCGGATTCGTGATGCTCACCCACCCGCGCCGCGAGGGAACCATCTGGGTCGTTCCGATCGAGGCGGACCGTGAACGAATCCCACCCGACGGCCGGCTGGCCGTCTACCGGAGCGAGGACGCCGGGAACAGCTGGACCCGCCTCGACAGCGGGCTACCGGAACGCGACTACAACGTGGTGCTCCGCGACGCCGCCGCAGTGGACACCGGCGACCCGGTCGGCGTGTATTTCGGCACGCGCGGCGGCGAGGTGTACGGGAGCGCCGACGAGGGCGCCACGTTCGGCACGGTCGCGGCGCATCTGCCCGACATCCTGTGCGTGCGGGCCGCAGTGATCGCGTCATGAGTGAGGGCGTCACCGTGCGGGTTCCGCGGGCGCTGGCGTCGATCGTCGGCGGTGAACGGTCCGTACACGTGCCCCTCGACACCGCCTCGCCGCTGTCCCACGTGCTCGACGTTCTCGCGGGCGAGTTCCCGATTCTCGGCCGCCGGATTCGCGACGAGACCGGCGCCCTGCGGCGGTACGTCAACGTCTACGTGGACGGCGAGGACGTCCGGCTCCTCGGCGGTGTCGGCACCGAGGTGACGCCCGGGCAGGAACTGCAGATCCTGCAGTCCGTGGCCGGCGGCTGAGCGCGACTACTCGGCCAGCTCCATCGCCACTGCCCGGGTGGGAGCTCCGTCGCCGGCCTCCAGAGCGATCGGCAGGAGGCTGAGGAGCGGGTCGGGGAAGTCGATCCGGTCGAGCCGGCACAGATTCTCGCCGATCACTCCGCCTGCGTCGGCGATCAGGTGGTGAACCGGGTATCCGGCGTCGGCGTGCTCCCCGTCCGGCGTCTCGTCGATGCTCGGGGCATCGAGGCAGAACGTCCGCACTCCCCGGTCGAGCAGCAGCGCGCCTGCCGCGGGGTCGAGGAACGGATGTGTGTAGTAGGCATCCGTTCCGTAGTGGCGAGACCACCCGGTATGGAACACGGCGATGTCGCCCGGGCCGGCGTCCTCCGCCCGGGACATGATCAGGTCGCGGGTAATCCGCTGCCGCGCAACGAGCTCGCGCAGGTCGAACACGACGCCACGTCCGACGAACAGCTCCGGCGCCAGCCGGTCGACGGTCGCGGCCCCCGCCTTCAGATGCGCCGGGGCGTCGACGTGCGTCCCGGACTGCGAACCGATCCTGACGTCCAGCACGTTGTAGCCGTCGCGTTCGAGGGTGCAGTGCCGGATCAGCGTCGGCACCGGGTCGCCGGGATACACCTGCATCCCCGGACCGATGGTGTGTGACAGATCCACGATTTTCCGCACGTGTGGCATCGCTCGATTGTCCGGCCTCGGGGTCACGCGTACCGCGATATGCTCGATGACGAGCGAAGAGGTGGTGGAATGACCGATATTGACCCGCTCGCCACCCAGCGTGAGTCGGTGTCGAAAACACTCGCAACCGAGCTGTCCGCGGTCGGTCTCGAGGATGCCAGGGAGATCGGGCACGGTGGGTTCGGGGTGGTCTATCGGTGTGCCCAACCGGAACTCGATCGAACCGTGGCGGTCAAGGTCCTCACCGCGGCGCTCGATGCCGAGAACCTCGAACGGTTCCTGCGGGAGCAGCGCGCCATGGGCCGGCTGAGCGGCCACCCGCACATCGTCAACATCATGCAGGTCGGGACGACCGACGCCGGCCGGCCGTACATCGTGATGCAGTTCCATCCCCACGACTCGCTGGACGCGCAGATCCGCAGGCGCGGGCCCATCCCCTGGAGCGACGCCCTGCGTATCGGGGTGAAACTTGCCGGTGCACTCGAAACCGCGCACCGGGTGGGCATCCTGCACCGAGACGTCAAACCGGGAAACATCCTGCTGACGGAGTACGGCGAACCGCAGCTCACCGATTTCGGGATCGCGCGGATGTCGGGGGCGTTCGAGACGACGGCGGGCACCGTCACCGGCTCCCCCGCATTTACCGCTCCCGAGGTGCTGTCGGGGCGGACCCCGACCGCCGCCTCCGACGTGTACAGCCTCGGTGCGACCCTGTTCAGCGCGATCACCGGGCACGCGGCCTTCGAACGGCACAACGGCGAGGAGGTGATCGCGCAGTTCCTGCGGATCACCACCCAGCCTGTCCCGGACCTGCGGACGGAGGGTTTCCCCGAGGACCTCAGCGCCGTGATCCAGCGGGCGATGTCCGGTAAACCGCAGGATCGCCCCGCGTCCGCCGCCGCGTTCGGGGACGAACTGCGGGAGGTCGAACGCCACCACGGACTGGCCGTGGACGAGATGGCGATGCCCGTCGACGCCGGGGTCCACCACGTCGAGGACGCCTCGCCCGGGGCCGTCTCGACCGTCTCCGGTCCGTTCCGGACCTCCACGACGGGACGGGCCCGATATGCGTCGACGCCGCCGCCCGCACCGGCCACCCGGTTCCGGCCGCCCGCCGCGACCCGTCAGCTCGTCGAGCGGAACCGGCTGATCGACCTGCTGCGGGCCGGACGCCGACGCCTGCTGACCGTGATCCACGGCCCCACTGGATTCGGCAAGAGCACCCTGGCCGCCCAGTGGCGGAACGTCCTCGCCGACGAGGGCGTGGCCGTCGCGTGGCTCACCGTCGACAGCGACGACGACAACGTGGTCTGGTTCGTCGCGCACCTCATCGAGGCGATCCGGCACGTGCGTCCCAACCTGGCCAAGGAACTCGGCCAGGTCCTCGAAGAGCACGACGACGAAGCCGAACGCTACGTACTCACCTCGCTCGTCAACCAGATCCACGAGAGCGGCGAACGGATCGCCCTGATCATCGACGACTGGCAGCGCGTGTCCGAGCCCGCGACGATCGCCGCGCTGGAGTTCCTCCTCGACAACGGGTGTCACCACCTGCAGGTCGTGGTGACGAGCCGGACCAGGGCCGGGCTGCCGATGAGCCGCATGCGCGTCAAGGACGAACTCGTCGAAATCGACTACTCCGAACTGCGTTTCGACGATTCCGAGGCCCGGTCGTTCCTCGTCGACCTCGGTGGCCTGCCCCTCGACAGCGAGGACGTCACCGAGCTCCGCGACTCCACCGACGGGTGGGTGGCGGCTCTCCAACTGGCGTCGTTGTCGCTGCGCGGGCGAGCGGATCCCTCCGAGCTGATCGCCGGACTGTCCGGCCGCCACCACGCGATCGGCGAATTTCTCGCCGAGAACGTCCTCGACACCCTCGAACCCGAGATGCTCGACTTCCTGCTGGCCACCTCGATCACTGAACGCACGTGCGGCAGTCTCGCCGGCGCCCTCGCACACACCGCGCGTGGGCAGGCGATGCTCGAGGCCGCCGAGGACCGGGACCTGTTCCTGCGCCATATCGACGACGAGCGAACGTGGTTCCGCTACCACACCCTGTTCGCCGAGTTCCTGCGCCGACGGCTCGAACGCGACCAACCCGACCGGATCCGGGAACTGCACCGCGTCGCGTCCCGCTGGTTCTGCGACCACAGCCTGCTCCGCGAGGCCGTCGACCACGCCATCGCCGGCGGCGAAGAGCAACGCGCCGTGGAACTCGTCGAAGCGGACGGACTGATACTGCTCGAGCAGTCCCAGGCGGCGACGTTGTCGGCGGTGGTCGACAAGCTGCCGCCGGCTCTGGTCGCCACGAGCGCCCGGCTGCAGGTCACGACGGCGTGGGCGCACGCGATGGCGAACCGGACCATGGCCGCCGAACGCGCGCTCGAGCGAGCCGAATGGGCACTCGACCACAGCGGCGCGAGCGCGAGCGACACGGCGGATCTGCGGGCGGAGGCGGGCGTCGTCCGTGCGGTGGCGGAACTGCGCAACGACCGCAGCGGCCGGATCGACGAACTCGCCGCCGACTGCCTGGCGCGGCCGGAGTCCATGTCCCCGTGGGTGGTGTGCGCCGCGTTCAACGTCACGACGTTCGCCGCCGTGTACCGCTTCGACTTCGCGGAGGTGCGCCGGATCCAGGAGGTCGCGCGACCCTTCTACGAACGGAACAAGGGTCCGCACAACGTCGTTCACGGCCAGAGCTATCTAGGTGTCGCGTCGTACGAGCAGCTCGACATCGACGACGCCGTCGACCGGTTCCGGCGGGCCCGGCGAGCCGGACGGAAACTGGGCGGGCCGCGAGCGCCGTCCGCCCGGCTGGCAGGGTCGCTGCTCGGGGAGGTGCTCTACGAACGCGGGGACGTCGAAGAAGCCGAACGTCTCCTCGACGACGGATACACCCTCGCCGTCGAGACCGGTGGGGTGGACTTCAAGGTCGCCCGCTTCGTGACCGGCGCTCACGTCAAGGCGCTGCGGGGTGACCGCGAGGAGGCGACGACACGCCTGCACGCCGGACTCGAGGTGGCCGAGACCTACTCCCTCGCCCGGCTGCGCGCCCGCATCGAGAACGAACGTCGCCGGCTCGGCATTGCCCCACACCCCACCCTGCACGTCCCCGAACCGGTTCGATACGAGGACCGGCGACGCCCCGTGTCGGGCATCGACGAGATCGTCGCGCAGGTCGAGGAGACCACCGCGATCCGGATGCTGCTCGCCACAGGGGCGCGCGAGAACATCGAGCTGGCGTGCACCTGGGCGCAGGAGTGGACCGATCGACTGGCCGGCACCGGCCGCAACCGCGCCTACCTGCTGGCCGAGCGCCTCCGGGTGGCGTGCCTCGCCGCCGCGGGCCGCGACGACGAGGCGAAGCAGACCCTCGCCTCCATCGCCTCGATCTGCGCGGCACGCGGACTCCACCGCGTGCTTCCCGACGGCGGACCCCTCGTCGTCGCCCTCGTCGCGGATCTCCGGGCAGATCAGTTGGCCGGCAACTGGCGGCCGGAGTGGCCGACGGTGCCCGCCGACTTTCTCGAGGAGCTACAGAACGCGACCGCTCCGTACACGATGTGACCGGCGGTCAGGACGGAGTGGGCGCCTCCTCCAGGATCAGTCCCGCGGCGCGCAGGTCATCCCAGAATTCGGCCGGGATCGGGTGTTCGAGCCAGGCCGCGTTCTGCCGCAACTGCGCGCAGTTCCGTGCGCCCAGCAGAAGTTCCCGCACCGCCGGATGCGCGGCCGCGAACTGAATCGAGGCGGCCGCCAACGGAACCCGATGACGCTCGCAGTGCTTCTCGATGTCGCGCACCCGGCTCAGCACCTCGTCGGGTGCGGGCTGATAGTTGAACTTGGCGCCGGGCACCGCGCCGGTGGCCAGGATGCCCGAATTGAACACACCGCCGAGGACGATCGCAACGTCGCGCTCCACCGCGAGCGGCAGCAGGTCCTTCACCGGATCCTGCTCGAGCAGGGTGTATCTTCCCGCGAGGAGGACGCAGTCGAGATCGACGCGTTCGAGGGCGTCGACGACGACGTCGGCCTCGTTGACCCCGACTCCGATCGCCCGGACCACGCCCTCCTCCCGCAACCGGATCAGCGCGGGGAACGCACCCTCGAGCGCTTCCGCGAACCGCGCGGGCTGGGCGTCGCCATGCGTGTACCGGTCGACGTCGTGCACGTAGAGGATGTCGAATCTGTCCTGGCACATGCGCTGCAGGCTGTCGTCCACCTGCCGCAGGACCGCGTCGTACGAGTAGTCGAAGTCGGCCCGGAACGGCGGGGTGTCCACCCAGATTCCGGTGTCGAACGACCCACGGCGCGCGGGCGTCAACGTGCGCCCCACCTTCGTGGACAACACGTAGTCGTCGCGGTCCCTCGTCAGCAGTGCATGGCCCACCCGGTGCTCGGACAGCCCGTGCCCGTACATGGGTGCGGTGTCGAACGAACGCACCCCCATGTCCCACGCCTCGGCGATCTGCGCCTGCGCCTCCGCCTCGGGGACCGGCCGGAAGATGTTGCCGATGGGCGCACCGCCGTACCCGAGCAGGGTCACGTCGAACCCTGCGCGCCCGAACGTCCGAGTATCGTTCACCTTCATGGATTCTCGCTTCCGTTGCCGAGGAACAGGGCGCTCGGGTCGCGCATCACGGCGTCCATCTCGCGAAGGCACACGACCTTGATCGCCGCCACGACCAGCTCCGAATAGAACTGGTCGTGGAACCACTTGTCGCCGCTGTACGCCACGACCAGCCCGCCCTCGCCCACCGCGCTGCCACCCCACTTGGTCCAACCGTGCTGGTACAGGTAGGGATGCAGCTGCTGAACGGCGTGCGACGGCAGGCCGGTGGTCCAGCTGATCCGAGCCTTCGACTCGGCAATCACGTCGTACGGCCCGGCCCAGTCCTTCTTCTCACCCCAGCTACAGCGGAAGACGACGGGCAACTCCGCGTCGGCGGTTGGGGCGACGCCTGGCCGGAGCACGACGAGATGCCCCGGAGATCCGTGAGAGAGGTTCTCGATCGACGGCCGCGCCAGCTCGACGGCCTCCCGAGCCACGTCCTCGGTCAGTCCGGAAAAATTGGTCATCCGGTCATCCTTCCCCACGGATCAGATCGATCGCCTTCTCGGCGATCATCACCGTGGGAGCCTGGGTGTTGGAACTGACGATGCGCGGCATGACGGACGAATCGACCACCCGCAGACCCTCGATGCCCATCACCTTCAGTTCCGGCGAGACGACGGCGTCGTCGCCGACACCCATCGCGCACGTGCCGACCGGGTGATACGAGGTGCGGCCGTACGCGCGAACAAACTTCACGTAGTCGTCCTTCGTGTTCACCGACAGACCACCGGCCAGATGTTCCGCCTTGATGTGCCGCGCCATCGACGACTGCGCCATGATCTCGCGGCTCTGCCGGAGCCCCTCGATGCTCGACTCCAGGTCGAAGTCGGTGGCGAGGAAGTTCGGGTCGATCAGCGGCTGGGCGGTGGGATCGTTCGACCTGATCTTCACCGAGCCGCGGCTCTCCGGCCTCAGTGAGTACGAGTTCAGGGTGCAGCCGTAGCCGGGACGGACCGCGGCGACACCGGCCTCGACGCCGGCGGCGGGCAGGAAGTGGAACTGCAGATCCGGAATCGACTCCGCCGCGTGCCCGAAACTGAACCCACCGGCCTCGACGACGGTCGACGCCAGCGGGCCGCGCCGGAAGGCCGCGTACTCGAGTCCCGCCTTCGCCGTGGCCGGACGCATCAGGTTCAGTCGGTCGAGGCTCTGGTATTCACGGAGTTCGTAGATGACGTCGAGATCGCAGTGGTCGTGCAGGTTCCGGCCGACACCGGGAAGCGCATGGGCCACCTCGACATTCGCGTCCCGGAGATCGTCGGGATGACCGATCCCCGACAGCTGCAGGATCTTGGGCGAACCGAACGCGCCCGCCGCGACCAGCACCTCGCGGGACGCACGGAACGTCTCCACACCGCGCGGGGTGAGCACCTCGATCCCGGTGGCGCGTCCGCCGTCGAGCAGCACCCGCGACACGGCGACGTTCTCCCGGACCGTCAGGTTGGGCCGCTTCCTGGCGGGTGCGAGGTACGCGACCGCGGCGCTGCACCGGCGGGCGTTCTTCGTGGTCGTCTGATAGAGGCCGACACCGTACTGGTGCTCGCCGTTGAAGTCGCCGTTGAACGGCAGCCCGAATTCCTGACCCGCCTGGACGAACGACTTCGACAGCGGATGAGGGTTGACGGGATCGGAGACGCCGAGCGGCCCGTCGGTGCCGTGGTACGGCGCCGACAGCCGTTCGTTGTCCTCGGACCGGAGGAAGTACTTCTGGATCTCCTCGAACGACCATCCCGCGCAGCCGTATTTCAGCGCCCACTCGTCGTAGTCCTCGTGCGCGCCACGGGTGAACACCTGAGCGTTGATCGAGCCGCCACCGCCGATGACCTTGCCCTGGGCGAGGGGGATGACCCGGTCGTTGCAGTGTTTCTGCGGGACGCTCGAGAATCCCCAGTCGTACTTGCTCGCAGTGAGTTTCGCGAAGCCCGCCGGCACGTGGATGAACGGATGCCGGTCGTTGCCGCCGGCCTCGAGCAGGAGGACCCGGACCGTCGGATCCTCGGTCAGCCGTCCGGCCAGCACGCAGCCCGCGGTGCCGCCGCCCGCGATGACGTAGTCGTAGGTGGCACTCATCGGTTGCCTCCGGTCCAGTTCGGGAACACGCGCTGACGTGGTCCGGTGCGGATCTGAATGGTCTTGACGTCGGTGAACTCGTCGAAGCCGGCCTGCCCCATCTCGCGGCCGAACCCGCTCTGCTTCATGCCGCCGGCAGGCAGCTGCGGGGCGCCGTCGATGGTGGTGTTCACCCACACGCGGCCGCTGCGCATCTCCTTCGCCACCCGCAGCGCCTTGTCGATGTTCTTGGTCCAGATCGAGCCGGCGAGTCCGTATTCCGTGGCGTTGGCGAGCCGGATGGCGTGGTCGACGTCGCTGAACCGGGTGACGGTGAGCACGGGTCCGAAGATCTCCTCCTGGAAGGCGGCGGACTCCTCGGCCACGCCGTCGAGGATCGTGGGAGCGACGAAATGCCCGCTCCCCCAGTTCTCTCCGCACAGCCGGTCACCGCCGGTCAGGACGGTCGCACCGTCCCGCCGTGCCGCGTCGATGTGCCCGAGCACCTTCTCGAGGTGGCCGGCGTCGATCATCGGACCCAGTTCGCTGGCGTCGTCGAGCGGTCCGCCCACCCTGATACGGCCGGCGGCCTCGACGAGGCCGGCGAGGAAGGCGTCCGCGATCGAGTCCTGGACCAGGAGCCGGGCACCCGACACGCAGCACTCACCCTGATTGAAGAACACACCGAACAGGACGCCGTCGAGTGCGTCGTCGAGGTCGGCGTCGTCGAACACGACGCTGGCGGCCTTGCCACCCAGTTCCATCGACAGTCGCTTGACGCTGCCCGCCGAGGCCTCCACGATGCGCTTGCCGGTGGCGGTGCTCCCGGTGAACGACAGGATGTCGACCAGGCTGCTCTCCGCGAGCGGGGCACCGACCTCGGTCCCCGCGCCCGTCACCACGTTCACCACCCCGTCGGGGATCCCCGCCTCGGTGAGCAACCGGGCCAGCTCGACGGCGGTGCCGGACGTGAACTCGGATGGCTTCACCACCGCCGTGCAGCCCGCGCCGAGCGCGAACGGCAACTTCTGCGCGAGCAGGAGGAGCGGGAAGTTCCACGGGATGATCATGCCGACCACGCCGGCGGGCTCCCGGACCACCATGGCGGTGCAGTCGTCCCCGAGCGCCGTGTGTGCCTCACCGTGCATCGTCATGGCCAGCGCCGCGGCGTACTCGAACAACTCGATGCTCGCCCCGACGTCGCCGCGGGCCAGAGTGATCGGTTTGCCCGACTCCTCCGCGTCGATCCGGGCGAGTCGTTCCTCGTGCTCGCGCATCAGCCCCGCGCACCGCAGCAGTGCCCGGCCGCGGTCCATCGCGGTCCAGTGCGGCCACTCGCCCTCGTCGAAGGCCTCCCGTGCGACCGCGACGGCCAGGGCCGCGTCGGCGCGGGTGCCCGCGGTGAACGTGGCGACGACGCGGCCGTCGGCCGGGCTGACCCGTTCGATGATGTTCTCGGACGGGGGCACGCTGCGCCCGCCGATGAAGTGTCCGTAGCTGCGGATCTGTGTTGCTTCGACTGTCGACATCTTTGGCAGTTCCTCGTCAGTGTTCGTGGATCAGGACACCACGCAGGTTGAGCCCCGCGTGCATGTCCACGTATGCGTCGTTGACCTGGTCCAGGCTGTAGCGCCGGGTGATCAGTTCGTCCAGCTTCAGTCGTCCCGACTTGTAGTAGTCCAGCAGGGCCGGGATGTCCCGGGTGGGGTTGCAGTTGCCGAACAGCACCCCTCGCAGATGCTTGGCGTAGACCACCAGTTCGAGCGGGCTGATCGGGATCCCGGGTTCGTTCTGGCCGATCGACACGACGGCGACGGTTCCCTCCTTGCGGACGCCGCCGAACGCGTCGGCGATCAGCTGTCCGTCCACCACGCCGACGGTGACGACGGCGCTGTCGGCGCCCTGCCCGTTGGTGACCGAGCGGACGAACGGCATGGCCTCGTCGATCGACGCGTACGCCTGGGTGGCGCCGAGTTCGAGTGCTCGTTCGCGTTTGAACGGGACCGGGTCGACCGCGACGACGTGCGCGGCACCCGCGTGGTGGGCGCCCTGCACCGCGTTGATCCCCACACCGCCGACCCCGACGACCAGCGTCGTGTCCCGGGGACGGACGCCCGCGCCGTTCACGGCGGAGCCCCACCCGGTGGCGACCCCGCACGAGACGAGGCAGGCCACGTCGAACGGGATGTCGTCGTCGATCTTGACGGCCTGGGCCTGCGAGGTGACGAGGTAGTTCGCGAACGTGCCGAGGCGCTGCATGGCGCCGATCGGCCGCCCTGACTGCGTGGCGAACCGCGCCGTTCCGTCGAGCATGAAACCAGCCTCCATACCGGCCCCCGTGTCGCAGACATATTGCATCCCCTGCGCGCACCAGGCGCAAGTTCCGCAAGCCGGGAGGTAGGCGGTGGCGACGTGATCGCCGACGGCGAGCCGGGTGACACCGGGCCCGACCGCGTCGATCACACCGGCACCCTCGTGTCCGCCGACCAGCGGCAGCGTATTGGGAATGTCACCGGTGACGAGGTGATCGTCGGAGTGACACAGTCCGGACGCCATCACCTTGATCCGCACCTCGCCGGGACCGGGCTCCGCGAGGACGAGGTCGTCGACCTCCCACTTGCCGCCCACTTCGTGAATCACCGCACCGCGTGCCGTCGTACTCATCGTTCTCCTTCGAATCTCACACTGACACAGAGTCTTACTTGATGATCGAGAGCCGGCCGCGGTCGAGGGTCACGGCGACCGCGACGATGACGACCGCGCCGTACACGATCTGCTGGAAACTGGGGTCGATGCCGGCCACCGAGCCGCCGACCCGGAGAACGGTGACCACCAGGGCGCCGACGAGCACCCGCCACGCTCCGCCGATTCCACCGGTGATGGCGCAGCCACCGACCAGCACGGCCGCGATGGCGGGCAGGAGCAGCGAATCCGCGAGTTGCGGTGCGGCGCTCTGCTGCTGGGCCGACAGTACGACACCCGCCGCGCCTGCGAAGAATCCGGACAGGGCGAATGCGCCGATCCGGACGATCCGGGTTCGGACGCCGCTCATCATCGCGGCCTTCTCCCCCAGGCCGACGAGGTGGAAGACGTTGCCCCGCGGCGAGAACCGCATCGCGCAGAATACCGCGGCGACCGCCGCCACTGCGGCCCACACCGCCATGGGGAGACCGAGCATCGTCCACGAACTGAGCCAGAAGATCGCGTCGTAGCCTTCGCTGATGTAGATGGTGGTCGACCCGGACGCCACGAGCGCGACCGCACCCCAGAACCCCAGCGCCCCGAGTGAGACGACGAACGACGGGACCTGACCGAACACGATCAGGAGACCGGTCAGCGCACCGATCAGAGTGAGCGCCACGAGGGTGACGACGACGGCGAGGGGACCGAGGGAGCCGATCACCGTCGCCAGGATCACCGTGGCGAGCGATGCCAGCGCCGCCACCGACAGGTCGATGCCGCCGGTGAGGATGACGAACATCTGGCCCAGCCCGAGCAGCAGAATCGGGACCGCCTGCGCCGAGACCACCGCGAGGGCGTTCATCGACAGGAAGTTCGGTTCGGCGAGCGCGACGAGGAGGACGAGCGCGACCAGCACGACCGACGGGCCTGCCAGCCGCAACCGGTCCCGCGTCGTCCGGGACACCGCCTGCGCCGCGCCCTCGGGTGCGCGCATCTCGGTGGAAGTCCTCTCGGCGGAAGTTTTTGTTGCCACGGCGATCACATCATCTTCTCGAGGAGTTGGAGTTTGCTGGGCGGGTTTCCGGGTGGCGAGTCGAACGCGCCGGTGATCTCGCCGTCCCGCATCACGATCACGCGGTGGCCGAGGCCGATCGCCTCGTCCAGGGTGTCGGCGAGCACCAGAATCGCCACTCCCCTGTCGGAGAGGTCGCGGAAGACGGCGTAGAGGTCTTCTTTCGCACCGATGTCGAGGCCGCGGGTGGGGTGGTCGAGAACCAGCACCTTCAGTCCGTCGCCCAGGATCCACTTGGCCACCACGGCCTTCTGCTGGTTGCCGCCCGACAGTCGCGCGATGTCGGCGTCGGGGTCCGCGGGCCGGATGCCGAGTTTCTCGATCCAGCCGCGGGCGGTCTCCTCCACCCGGGCACCCGAGGAGATCCGGCCACCGCCTGCCTTCACCGGATGAACCGTCGCGATGTTCTGCGCGACGGTCGCGCCCGCGATCATGCCTTCGACGCGACGCTCGGCGGGAACGTATGCGACACCGGACCGCACGGCGTCCGCCGGTGATCCGGGGGCCGACCGCTGTCCGTCGATCTCGACGGTTCCGGAGTCGATGGGGACGGCGCCGAAGACGGCGCGGGCCACCTCCTCGCGGCCGGAGTCGACCACGCCCACCACCGACACGATCTCGCCGGCGTGGACGTCCAGCGACACGTCCTTCGCCTTGCCGCCGCAGGTGAGGTTGCGGACCGACAGAGTCGGCGTGCCCGTCCGGGGAACGGCCTGCTTGCGCTCCGACGAGTAGATCTCCTCGGCCGCGCCCTTACCTATCATCAGCTGGTACAGCTCGGATTCGGTTGCCGCCGAGGCGATCCGCTCACCGACCACCTTGCCGTCGCGCAGCACGTACACACGGTCGGAGAAGCGGAGGACCTCGTCGAGACGGTGGGAGACGAAGATGACGGAACCACGCTCCTTGAGGGCGGTGACCCGGCGATGGAGCACCTCGACGTCCTCGGGTTCGAGCACCGACGTCGGCTCGTCGAGGATGAGCAGCGGCGGGTGTTCCACCTTCCTGCCGCCGACGGCCCGAGCCACCTCCACCATCTGGCGCTGGGCGAACCCGAGCGTCTCGGTCAGCGCGCCCGGGTCGACCGTCGACTCCACCACCGACAACATTTCCTGGGCGCGGTCCCTGATCTTCCGTCGGCGGAGGAACCCGGCGCGGGCGGTGTCACCCTCGTGTCCGAGGATCAGGTTCTGGCCGACGGTGAGGTTCGGGAGCAGCGACTGCTCCTGGTGCACCACCCCGATCCCGTGGTCGGCGGCGTCGGCGGGGCTTCCGAAGCTCACGTCGCGCCCGCCCAGCACCATCCGTCCGCCGTCCTGGCGGTGGACTCCCGCGAGGATCTTGAGCAGCGTCGACTTTCCGGCGCCGTTCTCGCCGATCAGCCCCACGACCTCGTTCGGAGCGATGGACAGGCTCACGTCGTCGAGGACGGTGTTGGGTCCGAATTTCTTCGTGACATTGCGGAGTTCCAGGAGAGATGTCATTTCACGACCCTCAATCGACTGCGGGCGGGCCACCCGGTGGCGATCACCGCGACCACGATGATGAGACCCTGCGCGCCCTGCTGGATGTACGGGCTGGCGCCCGACAGGAGAAGTCCGTTGCCGAGGACCACGAGGAGCAGCACACCCACGAGGGAATGCAGGGGTCCGCCGCGACCGCCGCTCAGCAGGGTGCCTCCGACGACCACCGCGGACAGGGTGAGGAAGAGGCTTCCCGATCCGACGCTCACGTCGCCGACGCCGAGCCGGATGGTGGCCAGCACTCCGCCGAGCCCGGACAGCAGTCCGGCCACGGCGAACAGGATGATCTTGGTGCGCCCGACCGGGACGCCCGCCAGGCGGCTGGTCGCCTCGTCGCCGCCGATCGCGTAGGTGTGCATGCCGAGCCGGGTTCCCTTGCACAGCAGCACTGTCACGGCCACGGCGGCGAGCGCGAACACCACGACGACGGGAAGCCCGAGCCAGTGGCCGCCGGCCCAGGCCGCGAGCGACGGGTCGGCGAGCTGAGGGGTGGCGGTGCCGAAGAGCACGGTGGCGACACCGAGACCGACGAACCACGTACCCAGTGTGACGAGGAAGGACGGCACCCGGACGACGACGTGCAGCACGCCGTTGACCACTCCGAAGAGCAGACCGACCCCCAGCGCCAGCAGGACCGCGAGGAGTCCCAGGTCGTTGCCGTTGACGCTGTTCGCTGCGAGCAGGACGAACGTCAGCCCGCTGGCCGCCATCACGCCCTCGATCGACAGGTCCACGCCGCCCACCAGGACCACCAGCGTGGCGCCCATCGCGAGGACCACGGGAATCGCGGCCTGCTCCACGATCGCCATCGCGTTGCTGGCAGTCGCGAAGCCGGGAGCCAGCGCGGCGAAGACGGCGCACAGTCCCAGCAGGGCGGCGAGCGGGCCGGCGGTGGAGAGCAGCCGGCGCACGCGTGGTCTTGTGCTGCGCACGGGCGCAACAGGTTCTGCGGGGGTCGTCACCTCCCCGGTCACTTCAGTCGTCGACATCGTCACTCCTTCGGAAGATTGTGTGGTTCGTGAATCGAGGGCGGGGGCTACCGGGCCACCGGGCCGGTGATGCGGGAGAACGGATCCTGCACCGCGCGCACGATCTCCTCGTCACTCGGCACGGCGAGGAACTGGTCGACGTTGGTCGCGGTGATCAGCGACTGATCGACGAAGAACTCGCGGTTCTCCCGGGGCAGCGACTCGACGTCGAGTGCGCCGGTCATGGCCTGATAGCAGATGGCGAGTCCCATCGCGCCGTTGAAGTAGGGGTCGGTCGTGTAGGTGGAGAGCAATTCCCCGTTCGCGATGGCGCCCAGGCCTTCCGGGGTGGCGTCCGCGGCGCTGGCTATCTTGATCTCCCCCGCGCGGCCCGCTTCACGCACCGCCTGCAGAGCGCCCAGTGCCATGGAATCCGTTGCGGCCCAGATACCGTTCACCTGGTCGCCGTACTTGTTGAGCAGGGTCTGCGTGGTGGTGTAGGCCTTGTTGCGGTCGAAGTCGGCGGGCTGGTCGTCGAGCAGGGTGACGCCGGACTGTCCGTCCATCGCCTGCTGGAAGCCCTGGAACCGGGTCTGGCTGATCTCGTTGGCGAGCAAACCCTGCAGCGCGATCACGCCGCCGGTGCCGCCGAGCGAATCGACGAGGGCCTTCCCCGTGTCGGCTCCCTGCTGGACGCCGTCGTAGGCGACGTACGACGCCCATCCGTTCCCGACGTCCTGGGGATGCAGGTCGGCAGGCTTGCTCCACTGGGTGACCGCGCACCCGCCGCTGTTCTGCACGGCGCGAACGATCGCGGGGGTGTCGGCGCTCGTGTTCGGGTTGATGTTGAGCAGCACGGTCTTGCCTGCGGCGAGCACCGACTGCAACTGCGACAGCGCGTTCTGCGAGTCGCCGCCGTAGACGATCACCTTCAGTTCGATCCCCAGCGATTCGGCGTACGCGCGGCTGCCCTGCACCCATGCGGCTTCATACGGGTTGGTGAGCGACCGCACCTCGGAGACCATCACCATGTCGCCCCGGTCGACGGCTGCCCCGTCCCGCTCGATCTGTTCCGATCCCGTCGAGCAGGCGATGGCGGAGCTCGCCATGACGGAGACTGCCGCGGCAACGCCGACGGCCCGGGCTGCCGCCCTGATTGATCGTTGCGTCCGTGTCATCGTTCGTCCACTTCCTGAAAAAGAATGTAAACGCTTTCTTACCGTGATCGGCGTCACAAGTCAAGCGCTGCATGGTGTGGTCAAGTGCCATCCGGATCGACCGGACAGATCAGAAATCGATTACAGAGTGCTGGTGAGCCGGGCTGCGGCGACCGCTCCGGCCACCCGGCACCACATCGCGGGTGCGGCGAGTGCCGGTTCGGAGCTCCCCGCCAGGTCGGACAGTGAGATCCCGATGCCGGGTGGCGCCGCCGCGAGGCGGCCTGCGACGACGACCGATCGGGTCGCGGTCTCCGCGCACCGTTCCAGCACGGAACCGACGAGTTTGCCGGACAGCGACGTCGCGTCGAATTGGCCTTCACCGGTGACCACGACGTCGGCGCGGCCGAACTCGGCGCTCAGCCCGGTGAGCTCCGCGATGCGGGCGGCGCCCGGCACCAACCGGCCGCCCCAGGCCGACAGTCCGAATCCAGTGCCTCCCGCCGCTCCCGCGCCGGGTTCGTCGGGACTGCACGGCAGTCGTGCGCCGAGGCAGGCGGCGAACGTCGCGAGCGCGCGATCGAGGCGGTCGCGCTCCGCGGGATCGGCGCCCTTCTGCGGCCCGAAGACGTGCGCTGCCCCGTTCGGGCCGCACAGAACGGCCGTCGTGTCCGTCAGCAGTTCGACGCCACCGGGTGGGGGCTCGGTCAGCGAGCCCACGTCGATCGAGGCGAGAGCGGCCAGGCCGGCGCCCCCGTCGGGGATCTCCCGGCCGTCGCGGTCCAGGAGCTTCGCGCCGAGCGCCCGCAGGGCGCCCGCACCGCCGTCGGTGGAGGCGGAACCGCCGAGTCCGACCAGCAGTGCCTTCGCGCCGTCCGCCAGTGCGGCGGCGATCACCTGTCCCAGGCCGGTCGTCGACGCTCCCCCCGGATCCGGCGAGTCCATCAGCGGCAGCCCACTCATCTGGGCCAGCTCGATTACCGCCGTGCCGTCCCGGAGCAGCAGCCAGCGTCCGGTCGCCGGACGTCCATCGGGGCCTCGAACCCCCGGCACCTCACGACACACGCCGGTGTCGTGGCAGGACGCGACGGCGTCCACCGTGCCTTCGCCGCCGTCCGCCTGCGGGAGCAGGACCAGCTCGTCGTTCGGCCGGACCGTCGACCAGCCGGCTGCCAGAGCCGCCGCCACCTCCGTCGCGGTCAGTGAGCCCTTGAACGAATCCGGGGCCAGCACCACCCGCTTCGAGCCGGCGTCAGTCGACGTCATCGGGGTGGGGTCCCGTGCGCTGATCCCGATTCAGGGCCGAGATCGCGTCCATCTCCGCGGCGGACAGCCGGAAGTCGAACACATTCGCGTTCTGCCGCATCCTGTGCACCGCAGAAGATTTGGGCAGTGGAATCGTCCCGATCTGCAGATGCCAGCGAAGCACGATCTGCGCGACCGACACACGGTGCCGGGCGGCCAGCGCCGCCAGGAGTGCGCGGTCGTTCAGGTGCCCCCTCGCCAGCGGCGCCCACGCCTGGGTGCGGATGCCCATCGACCGGTGCAGATCCGTCAGCGCGGACTGCGTGAGCAGCGGGTGCAGTTCGATCTGATTGACCGCCGGGGTGATCGTCGCGATCTCCGCGAGCCGCTCGAGCTGTTCGGGCTGGAAGTTCGACACGCCGATCGCCCGCACCCGTCCGTCGTAGTACAGCTTTTCGAGTGCCCGCCACGTCTCCAGGTACTGTCCGCGGCTCGGTGCCGGCCAGTGGATCAGGCACAGGTCGATGCGGCCGAGTTTCGCCGCACTCGCCTCGAACGCGTCCAGTGTCTGCTGGTAGCCCTGGTCCTCGTTGGAGATCTTGGTGGTCACGAAGATCTCGTCCCGATCGACGTCCGCCCGGGCCAGCGCCGCGCCGAGAGAGGCCTCGTTGCCGTACATCGGGGCCGTGTCGAACGCGCGGTAGCCGGCGGACAGCGCGTGGGACACCGTGGAACCCATGTCCTCGTCGGGGATCGTGAAGAGGCCGAACCCGAGCGCGGGCATCGTGACGGTGTTGTTCAACGTGACCGAGGGAACGGTCGCCAGGCTCGTCATGTGATCGAGTACCCGCCGTCGACGGGCAGGACCACCCCGGTGACGTACCGCGCGGCGTCGGAGACCAGGAACAGCACGACGTCGGCGACGTCGTCGCCGTCGGCGAACCGTTGCAACGGGATACGGCTCAGCTTCTGGGCGCGGAAGTCTTCCTGCCCCAGCACGTCCGCCGTCATCGGCGTTTCGATGTAGCCCGGCGAGACGGTGTTGACGCGCACGCCGTGGGGGCCGAGTTCCACGGCCAGTCCCTTGCCTAGCTGAGTCAGTGCGGCCTTCGTCGCGCCGTAGGGAACGATCCCCGGGACAGCGCGATCCGCGGACAGCGACGCAATGTTCACGATGCTGCCGCGGGCGTCGACCAGGGACTTGGCCGCCTGCCGCGTCAACCGGTAGGCCGCCGACAGGTTGACGTCCAGGAGACGTTCCCACCCGTCCTCGTCCACGTCGATCGCGGTGGTCCGCAACTGGATCCCGGCCGCGTTGATCAGGATGTCGAGGCGCCCCGACAGCTGCTGGGCGAGGTCGACGGCGCGCGCACCGAACTCGGGGTCGGTGAGGTCGCCGCAGAGACCGTGTCCGCCGAACTCCGCGGCGACGTCGGTGACCTTCGGGTCGGCGTCGACCGCCACCACGAGTGCCCCGCTCCGGGCGAGGGCCCGGGCGATCGCCGAACCGATCCCACCGGCCGCACCGGTCACGATGGCGGTCTTCCCCGACAGATCGACCGAGTTGGTGGGTTGTGCAACGCCGCTCATGCCGCGGCTCCCTTCAGTACTGCCCGGCTGATGATGAGCCGCTGCATTTCGCTGGTTCCTTCGTAGATCTTCGTGATGCGGGCGTCGCGGTAGAGGCGCTCGACCTCGTATCCGCGGATGAAGCCGTTGCCGCCGAACACCTGCACGGCGGCGTCGGCGTGGCGCACGCATCCCTCGGACGCGTAGAGCTTGGCCATCGAGCACAGCGTCTCGGCGTCCGCTGCCCCCGTGTCGAGTGCCCGCGCCGCCTCGACCGACAGCGCGGTGCCGGCCCGCAGTTCGGTGGCGACGGTGGCGAGGGAGAAGGAGATGCCCTGGTTGGCGGAGATCGGCTTGCCGAACTGGCTGCGGTCGAGGGACTGCCGGGTGGCGGCGTCCAGTGCGGCGCGGCTGATGCCGAGGCTCAGGCCCGAGATGCCGAGACGGCCCTTGGCCAGCACCTTCATCATGTAACCGAAGGCCTTGCCTTCCTCGCCGAGGAGGGCGTCGGCCGGCAGTTGGACGGAGTCGAACACCAGCCCGCCGACCTGCGAGGCCCGCTGGCCCATCTTGTGTTCGTGGTACGCGCGGCTGACACCGGGCTGGTCGACGTCCACCAGGAAGACGGAGATGCCGCCGCGCTTCCCCAGTTCGGGGTCGGTGACGGCGAGGACGACCGCGAAGTCCGCGACGGGGGCGTTGTGGATGTAGATCTTCTCACCGGTGAGCACCCAACCGTCACCGTCCCGCACCGCCCTTGTCGTGATCGATCCGAGGTCGGATCCGGATCCCGGCTCGGTGAGCGCGTAGGCGCAGCGCTTCTCGGCGGTGAGCATCGGGCGCAGGTACTGCTCCCGCTGCTCGGGTGTGCCGTAGTTGCCGAGCAGGCTGCCGAGGATCTCGACGAGGCCGCACTGGTCGGCCACCGACGCGTACCCGTAGGACAGCGACTCCATGACGAACAGGTAGTCGAGGGCGGTGCCGCCGAAGCCGCCGAACTTCTCGGGCACCGTGATGCCGAAGAGCCCGATCTTGCCCATCTCCCGGTAGATCTCTTCGGGGAATCGTTCGGTCTCATCCAGCTCGGTGGCGACCGGACGGATCCGTTCGTCGACGAACTCGGCGACGAGCTTGCGTTCGTCGGCGCCGAGCACCGACGAGGGAATGACGCTGTTTCCGGTTGACATGTAGTTCTCCTCAGATGTGTACGGCGACGGGGGCGAACAACCCCGCGTCCATCACGCGTGGGTTCTTGATGATCGGACGGAATCCCATGTGCGGCAAAATGTCCCGATCGATGTCGATGCCGGGTGCTATCTCGGCGAGTTCGAGGCCGTCCCGGGTGAGGACGAAGACGGCGCGTTCGGTGACGTACACCGCCTCACGTCCCTCACGGACGGCGAGAGCGCCGGAGTAGGTGACCTGATCGACGCGGTCGACGAACTTGGGCACCGAGCCTTCGCGCCGGATCACCAGTTCTCCCCCGACGATCGCGACGTCCAGGCCGCGGGCGGTGAACGTTCCGCAGAACACGGCGCGCGGCGAGTTCTGGGAGATATCGATGAACCCGCCCGGTCCGACGATTCCGCCGCCGATCTTGCTGACGTTGACGGCGCCGGTGGAGTCGACCTCGGCCATACCCAGGCAGCTGACATCGAGCATGCCGCCCGAGAACAGATCGAACTGGGTGGTCGACGAGTGCACGACCTTCGGTCCTCGCGCGGCCCCGAACAGGTCGCCGGAGACGGGGATGCCGTCGATCAGCCCCTGCTCGATGGCAAGTGTGATGTCGTCCAGGCGATCCTGTTCGGCGAGCGCGTCCACGACCAGCGCGGACACCCCGAAGCCGACGTTCAGGACGTCGCCGTCCCGGACCTCGGCGGCCGCCCGCCGGGCGATCAGCATGCGGATCGGGTCGTGGTTCGTGGCGCCGAAACCGGAGTTCGCCGCATCGCCGGAGAGTTCCGGATCGAATTCGCCCGCGTACGTCTGCCATTGGGCCGGCGCGTGCACGACGTCGTCCACGAGGACCGCCGGGATGTGCACGAGCCGCGGATCGATCGGCCGGTCCAGCAGGTTCTTCACCTGCACGATGACCCGGCCGCCGCTCGCCTTCGCCGCCTGAGCGACGGCCAGCGCGTCGAGTTGAGCCGCCTCGCCCGAGCACGTGACGTTCCCGGACGGGTCGATGGAATCGCCGCGGACGATGGCCACGTCGACGGGAAACGGCTTGTAGCGCAGGTACTCGCGGCCGTCGAGCGTCAGGAGTTCGACGAGGTCCTCGGTGGCGGACGGCGTGAACTTGCCCCCGCCGTGCCGCGGGTCGACGAACGTGTCGAGACCGGTCGCTGTGATGAGGCCCGGCCGGCGCGCGCCGATCTCCCGCAGCAGCTGACTGATCGCGCCGCCGGGCCACGCGTACGCCTCGATCTCGTCGTTGCGGACGAGGTCGATCATGGTCGGCGACCACGTCCAGTGCCCGCCGACGACCCGCTTGACCATGCCCTTGTGCGCGAGGTGGTTGGTTCCGCGGCTCACCCGGTCGCCGATGCCGAGGGCGTGCACGATCGTGAGGTCCCTCGGCGATCCGGTCGCGAGGAAGCACTCCTCCAGCGCCTTCAGGACGGTGTCCGGTTCGAGGATTCCGCCGCCCGAACCGGTGAGGGCGATCGTTGATCCTGGCGCGATGTCGCTCACGGCTCGGGTCGCGGTGGTCAGTGTCCAGCGCCTCGAGGCGGCACCCGTTCCGGGCTGTGTCATATCCGCTCCTGTAAATGCTTACATTCTGCCAATCGGCCCATGAACGCTATGGACCTCGGTGATTGACACAGTATATTGTGAGCTGCACAACATCAAGAAAACGATTACAGGAGATTTCATGGCCTCGATCCTGCTGCCCGATCGCCACGGTTCGCCCACGACTCTCGCGTGGAACGCACCGGCACGGCTGGACACCCGGTCCACCCCGCCGACCAGCAGGGCGGTGTACGCGGCCGCGCATGTGGTCGCCGATCCGCTGCGGGCGTCGGCGGAGAATGCCGCGGACCAGATCGACTGGGACGCGACCCTGCACCTGCGCCGCGACCTGTGGTCGCTGGGCCTCGGGGTGGCCGAGTCGATGGACACCGCCCAGCGCGGCATGGGGCTGGATTGGGCCGCGGCGAAGGACCTCGCCGTCCGCACGCTCACCGACGCGAAGTCGGTCGGCGGGAAGGTGGTAGTGGGTGTGGCCACCGATCAACTGAAGACCGACAACCCCTCGCTCGACGAGATCCGCGACGCCTACCTCGAACAGGTGGAGGCGATCGAATCCGCGGGCGGTGAGGTGGTGCTGATGGCGAGCAGGCACCTCGCCCGCGCCGCGACCGGTCCCGACGACTACCTCGCCGTGTACGACGCCGTGCTGTCGGCGGCCACCCGCCCGGTGGTCCTGCATTGGCTGGGTTCGGTGTTCGATCCCGCCCTGGACGGCTACTGGGGATTCGCGGATTCGGGCGCGGCCATGGACACCGTGCTGCAGATCATCGACGCGCACGGGGACACCGTGCGCGGCATCAAGGTGTCCCTGCTCGACCCGGCGCTCGAGATCGCCCTGCGTGAGCGGATGCCCGCCGGGGTGCGGGTGTTCACCGGCGACGACTACAACTACGTCGGCCTGATCGCCGGCGACGGCACCCACACCAGCGACGCCCTCCTCGGTGCGTTCGCCGCGCTCGGACCGTTCGCCTCCGCCGCGTTCGCGCGGTTGGACGACGGCGACGAGCAGGGCTTCCGGAACATCTTGGGCCCCACCGAAACCCTGAGCCGGTTGCTGTTCGCCGCCCCGACGCAGTTCTACAAGGTCGGCGTCGCCTGGTTGGCGTACCTGAACGGCAAGCAGGAGCACTTCCGGATGATCGGCGGCTTCGAGACCGGCCGCAGCCTCACCCACCTGGCCGAACTGGTCCGCGCCGCCGACGCGATCGGGCTGTTCACCGATCCCGACTTCACCGCCACCCGCGCCGCCGCCTACTTCGCCGTGCACGGAATCCACTGACATGGACCTCGCGCACTGCAGTCTCAACTCCGTCACCGTCAAGGGTGCCGGCCTCACCGAGGTCGCCGACCTCGCTGCGCAGTGGGGATTCGGCGGCGTCGGCCTGTGGCGGGACGTCCTCGACGGCGTGGATCTGGTGGACGCGTCGGCCCGGCTCCGGCAGTCGGGTCTGCGCGTCACCAGCGTCTGCCGGGGCGGAATGTTCCCGCAACCGACCGCCCGGCTGCGGCGAGAAGCCACGGCCGACAACCGAGTGGCGGTCGATCAGGCGCACGCCCTCGGCGCCGACTGCCTCGTGCTGGTCTGCGGCGCCGCTCACGGCGACCTCGCCGACGCGCGGCGGCAGGTCCGGGACGGCATCGCCGAACTCGAGCCGTACGCCCGCCAGTCGGGGGTGCGGCTCGCGGTCGAGCCGATGCACCCGATGATGGCGTCGAGTCGTTCGGTGATCACCTCACTGAGCGAGGCCAACGACCTGGTCGAGGCGATTGGATCCGACATCGTCGGGATCGCCCTCGATTCGTATCACGTGTGGTGGGACGCAGCGCTGCCGCAGCAGATCACAAGGGCAGGCGAACGCCTGTTCTCGGTGCAGTTGGCCGATTGGGTCACCCCGATCCACGGCGAACTCAGCAGCCGCGGCATGCCCGGCGAAGGGTGCATCGACCTGACCGGATTCGTCGCCGACTGCAGGAACACCGGCGGCTACGCGGGGCTCGTGGAGGTCGAGATCCTCAGCGACCGCTGGTGGGCCGCAGACCCGAAAGACGCGGTCCACGCCGCGGCGAACGGCCTTGCCGCCGTCTGAAAACCCGGCTCAACGCGAGGCGGGCCCCGTCGACTCGCGAATGACGACGTCGGCGGGGATCAGCGGCGGAGACGTGGTGGCCTCGTTGTTCAGGGCCGCGCGCATCAGCGACCAAGCCTGGTCGCCCAGGTCGATCTTCGGGCTGACCACCGTGGTCAGGCGCGGCGCCAGGTGGCGCGCCATGTCGATGTCGTCGAAGCCGGTGACCGAAATGTCCTCGGGGACGCGGAGTCCGCGCTCACGCAGTTTCGAGATGACGCCCAGCGCGGTCAGGTCGTTGAAGCAGACGAGAGCGGTCGGCTCGTGCGTGAGTGCTTCTTCCACCACGTCGTAGCCACCCTCGATGGTGCCGTCCGACGGCACCGCCGTCGCCTCGATCCCGAGCACCTTCGCCATTTCGATGGCCCGCCACCGCTCGCGGTTCTGCCAGGCCAGATCCGAGCCCTTCACGTAGACGATCCGGCGATGGCCGAGCTTCGCGAGATGCCCGCACAGCTGCATCATGGGGGTGAAGTTGTCGACGGCCACCATGGGGAGATCGACTTCCAACTCGACCCGGTTGACGAGCAGGACGGGAGTCGACTGCTTCGCGAGTTCCTTCAGGCCACTCGTCGGAATCCTCGACGAGAGCAGCACGAGGCCGTCGACCTGGCCGAGCAGGTCGAGTGCGGTGGCGAGTTCGTCGGCCGCGTCACCGGAGTAGTCGGCGACGAGCATGCGGTATCCGTCGGCGGTGGCGCCGTGGTGCATCTGCTTGACGACGTCGAAGAAGTACGCGTTCGCCAGGTCCGGCAGGATCACGCCCATGTTCCTCAGCGACCCGAGGACGAGTCCGCGGGCGGCGGTGCTGGGCCGGTAGGACAGCTCGTCGGCGACCTTGTGGACCCGGGCCGCGAGGTCCGGGGTCACCGACGAGCTGCCGCTCATGACACGGGAGACGGTGGCGATCGACACCCCGGCTGCCTTCGCTACGGTATTGATCGTGACGCGACGGCTCGCGGGCACTCGGGTCTGATCAGCCATAGCTGCCTCTACATCTCTCGTCGCCATTGCTACCGTCTACCACCTCGGTGGGTGGAAACGCTTACAGCGTATCGCGAAGACGGCCCCGGATCACGCGGACGCTCACTCCGTGCGCAACAAGGCGCGCGTTCCGAGCAGTTTCCGCGACGTCAGCAGCACCTTGACGTGCTTGCTGCCGTTCGATTCGAGTTCCTCGACCGCGCGGCCGAACTCGTCCAGCGGGAACGTCGCGGTGTGCAGCGGTGACGCGTCCACCTTCCCCGATTCGAGTAGTTCGGCCGCCTCGACGAAATCCTGACGGACGTAGTTCCGGCAGGCCACGACGGACAGTTCGCGGGCGTAGAGCGCGCTGTAGTCGAGGGTCAGTTCGTGCCCGGGTTTCGCGGACGCGATCGCGACGTACCGGCCGCCCGGAGCGAGGACCCGCAGCGCCAGCCGAGACGACTCGTCGGTGCACACCGTGTCGTAGACCAGGTCGACCGCGTCCGTCCGGTCCCGGAGCCAGCCCTCGAGCGCGGCCCCCGAGTCCGTCGTGAAGTCGCTCATCCCGCACGCCAGGGCGGGCTGCTCACGTTCGGAGTAGCGATCGACACCGAACACCTGGACGCCCCGACTCCTGGCCACCAGCGTGGTCGCGAGACCGATCGCACCGGTCCCGACGACCAGCGCGCTGTCCCCCTCCGACGCGCCGCCGCGCCGGACCACGTGAACTCCGACGGCGAGCGGTTCGACGAGCGCCCCGAAACGGTCCAGCACCGAGTCGCTCACGGGCACGCATTGCGTCTCGGGAACGACGAACTCCTCGCTGAAACACCCGCGTGGGTCGGACAGGCCGAACACGCGGATGCTCGGACAGTTGTTGATCCGGCCGTCTCGGCACGCGCGGCATCGGCCGCAGCCCGTGGTCGGGTAGACCATCACCGGCTGACCGACCGTGAGACTCGTGCCCGGACCCACCCGCGACACACGTCCCGCGCATTCGTGGCCGAGCACCGTCGGATATGCGGCGACGGCGTTCCGGCCGCGCAGATGCGACAGGTCACCGCCGCAGATCCCGGCCGAGTCGAGTGCGACGAGCACCTCCCCCTCGCCGGGTGCCGCGACGTCACCGTGATCGAGGCGATACTCGTTCGGACCGTCGACCCGAATACTCAAGACTGACATGCACTTTCCCTTTCCTCGGAGACAGTGACCGGCATCGTGCCGGCTGCGGCGGACCGGTAGGCGGCGTCGATCACCGCTTGCACGGGCAGCCCGGACCGGGCGTCGGACAGCGGTGCCGCACCTGCCGCCCAACTGGTGAAGACGTCGTCGTACAGCGACCGGAACCACGCCGTCATCGACAACGGGTCCGGGCCGGACGCGTCGACGGAACCGTCGACGACCCGGCGGACCCCGTCGCCGATCTGGACGAGCGAATCCCCCACCAGCCGCAGCTGTCCCGCGTCGCCGTAGAGGTGAATCGTCTCGGCACCGCCCGGCCACGCGGCCGTGCTCGCCGTCACCGACGCCGCATGCGTGCCGTGGTCGATCAGGAGGTGAATCGTGTCCTCGGCCTCGAGCCGGCCTCGGCTGGTGGAAGCCGCGGCCACGACACTGCGCGCCCGGCCGGCCAGCGACAGGTACAGGTCGAGGGTGTGGATGGCCTGGGTGATCAGCACTCCGCCGCCGTCGCGGTCCCAGGTCCCGCGTCCGGCCTCGGCGTAGTAGGAGTCGGGGCGCCATAGCGGGACGGTGACGGTCGCCGAGCGGAGGGCGCCGATCGCTCCGTCCGACAGAAGCTGCCGGGCGCGACGCGCCGCCTCCTTGTAGCGGTGTTGCAGTGTGACCGCCGCCCGCACGCCGGACCGCTCGGCGACGTCGACGATCGCCTGCGCATCGTGCAACGACGCGGCCAGCGGTTTGTCGATCACCAGGTCCAGGCCGCGCTCGGCCAGTGCCGACGCGACGGCCAGGTGACTCGACGGCGGCGTGACCACCACCGCCGTGTCGGCGTCCAGGTCCGCTGCCGCGTCGACGTTCGGGAGTATCCGTGCCTCCGGTGCCAGCCGGCGTGCGGCCGCCGCCCTCGTCTCGTCGCGCGTCACCACACCGACCACGTCGGCGCCGACAGCCCGGAGCGCCGTGAGGTGTGCGGCGCTCGCGAGCCCGGCGCCGACCACCACGACGCGACGGGTCACGGTGCGACCTCGACGGACGTGCGCGAACCCACGCTCCGGCCGAGGGTCTCGGGAAGCAGGGCGATGCCGATCAGCCCGACCACGCTCAAGCCCATGAGGTAGCTCGCGACGAGCCAGGGCGTCCCGCCCGCGACGGCGACGAGGGCGGTGGCGACCAGCGGGATCGTGCCGCCGACCACGGCGGCCGGGATCTCCCGGGAGATCGCGATGCCGCTCCACCGGATCTTGGTGGGAAACAGTTCGGAGAGCAGTGCACCGCCCGGACCGGACGTCGTGCCCTGGACGAGGCAGATGCCGAGGATCAGTGCCAGTCCGACCATCCACGGCGACCGCGTGTCGAGCATCATGAACATCGGGAACGGGAAGATGATGCCGAAGATCGCGCCGGACAACAGGACCGGCTTGCGGCCGACTTTGTCGGCCAGTCGGCCGAATCCGATGATGACGGGGATGGCGCAGAACTCGGCGACGATCAATCCGATCAGGGCCTGGGTGGAATCGACGCCGAGGGTCTTGGTCACGAACGAGAGCGCGAAGACCTGCATGACGTAGGCCCACGGAATCACGAAGCTGAACAGGGCAAGTCCGCACAGGATCTGCCGCCAGTGGTTGCGGACCGCCTCGACCAGCGGCGCGCGGTCGACCTCGCCGTGCTGCGCGGCCTCCTCGAACACGGCGGTCTCGTTCACCTTCAACCGCAGATAGCCGGCGACGAGAACGATGACGGCGCTGGCCAGGAACGGAATACGCCAGCCCCAGGACAGGAACTGGTCGTCGGGCATCAGCGTGAGCAGTGCGAAGATCATGGTGGCGCCGCCGGTCCCGACGTAGATCGCGGCTCCCGGATAGGCGCTGGAGAGGGCTCGCCGGGAGCTGTCCGTGGATTCGGTGACCATCGTGATCGCCCCGGCGAACTCGGCGCCCGCGCCGGCGCCCTGGAACAGGCGAAGTACGATCAGGAGAATCGGCGCCCAGATTCCGATCGCGTCCGCGGTGGGCAGCGCCCCGATCAGCGTCGTCGAGGCGCCCATGACGAGCAGGGTCATGAGGAGCATCGGCTTGCGACCGAGCCGGTCGCCGAAGTGCGCGAACACCAGCCCACCGATCGGGCGGGCGCCGAGCCCGACGGCGAACGTCCCGAAGGCGGCCATCGTGCCGGCGAGGGATCCCGCCCCGGGGAAGTAGAGCGGCCCGAAGACGAGGGCAGCGGCGAGGCCATAGAGCGTGAAGTCGTACCACTCGATCACGGTTCCCGCCGCGCTCGCCTTGATCACCCGGCGGCGCTGCTGCCCTGCCGACCCGTGTGGCACCGCGGTCGACCGCTCGGTGCCGAGTTCGGCCATGCCCATCGAGAACTCCTGACTGTGAAGGGAAACTGCCGGAACCCGACTACTATGACCCACGTCACCGAATTTGTAAACGCTTTCTCAGCTACGCGGACGGATTCCCGTTTCCACAGTTCACAGCAAAATACTCGACGTTTCCCGACTAGTACCGGTCAGATATCGCTTTCATGTTGGACACCGGGCCGTGACCGGCCCCGCGGTCAGGCGGTACCCATGTCTGCCGATCGCCAGTGCTCGGGGCGGAGATAGATCGCGACCTGCTCGCCGAGTTCGGCCCGGGCGAAATCGAGGTAGCCGTCGACCTTTTCCGGCGCGAGGTAGCGCTCGGTGATCTCCCGCAGCTGGGCGTCGGTTCCCGTGACGGTGCGCGTCACCGCACCCTCGACGGAGACGTATCGGACGGTGGGGGCGACGCGTTCGACCATCATCGTGAATCGCCCGGCCGCCTCGATGAGGCGCGCCTTTTCCGAACCGGCGCCGGTCAGTACCCACAGATCACCGCCCGGGGCGTACTGATACCAGATCGGGACCGTCAGAGGTCCGCGGCTCTCACCGGCGGAGACCGACAGCGCCGCGATGTGCGGCTCGGACAGGAACTGTTCGCGCTCGGACACAGACAATGGCATGACCTCGACGATAGGAGCCCCCACCGACAGATTCCGGAGCCCCGCGGCGGCGCGGCGGACCGATGGAATGGAACCTGGCGGTGCGAAACGGTTAGATGGACCTAGGTTCCGGACAGTGCAGCGTCGTACGTCGAAGTGAACGGAGACACAGATGCCAGGCCCAGTCGCGAGATTGGCACCCCAAGCAGTCCTCACTCCGCCCAGCCCTGCCTCGCTGTTCCTGGTGCTCGTCGCCGGGGACTCCGACGACGACCGCGCGACGGTGTGCGACGTGATCTCCGGGATCGACGGACCGCTCAAGGCGGTGGGATTCCGCGAACTCGCCGGCTCACTGTCGTGCGTGGTCGGTATCGGTGCGCAGTTCTGGGACCGCGTGAGCCCGTCGTCGACACCGGCGCACCTGCATCCGTTCGTGCCGCTGTCCGGACCGGTCCACAGCGCGCCCTCCACCCCGGGTGACATCCTGTTCCACATCAAGGCCGCCCGCAAAGACCTGTGCTTCGAACTGGGCCGCCAGATCATCTCCGCGCTGGGCTCCGCCGCCACCGTGGTCGACGAGGTGCACGGCTTCCGCTACTTCGACTCCCGCGACCTCCTCGGATTCGTCGACGGCACCGAGAATCCCACCGACGACGACGCCGCGGACGCCGCCCTGATCGGCGACGAGGATCCCGACTTCCGCGGCGGCAGTTACGTGATCGTGCAGAAGTACCTGCACGACATGAGTGGGTGGAACACGCTGAGCACCGAGGAACAGGAACGGATCATCGGGCGCACCAAGCTCGAGAACGTCGAACTCGACGACGACGTCCAGCCCGGCAATTCGCACGTCACCCTCAACACCATCGTCGACGACGACGGCGTCGAACACGACATCCTCCGCGACAACATGGCATTCGGCAGCCTCGGCGAGGCCGAATACGGCACCTACTTCATCGGGTACGCCAAGGATCCCGCCGTCACCGAGCTGATGTTGCGGCGCATGTTTCTCGGCGAGCCGCCCGGCAACTATGACCGCATCCTCGACTTCTCCACGGCGGCCACCGGCACGTTGTTCTTCGTGCCGAGCCGGGACGTGCTCGAATCGCTCGGCGACGAGCCGGCCGACGCGGAGTCGGCGCCCGACGACCCGGTCGAGCCCGCCGCGGCCGGCCCGTACGACCTGTCCCTGAAAATCGGTGGTCTCAAAGGAGTATCGCAATGAGTGATTCGAGCAATCTGCACCGCAACCTGGCGCCCGTCACCGAGGTTGCCTGGCAGCAGATCGGCGAAGAGGCCGCCCGCACGTTCAAGCGGCATGTCGCGGGGCGGCGTGTCGTCGACGTCGCGGGACCGTTCGGATACTCCTACTCGGCCCACAACCTCGGCCGCGTCACCCCGATCAAGACGTCGGACAGCAGGATCCGGGCGCAGCAGCGGCAGGTGGACCCGCTCGTCGAACTCCGGTTCCCGTTCACCCTCAGCCGCGCCGAGGTCGACGACGTCGCCCGGGGTTCCCTCGACTCCGACTGGCAGCCCGTCAAGGACGCCGCGAAGGCCGTCGCGTTCGCCGAAGACCAGTCGATCTTCCAGGGATTCGACGAGGCGGGGATCCGCGGACTCGGACCGTCCAGCGACAACCCGGTTCTCAGTCTGCCGGAGGATCCGCTGCTGATCCCCGACGCCGTCGCCTCCGCACTGTCGGCGCTGCGACTCGCCGGTGTCGAGGGACCGTATTCGGTGGTGCTCGACGCCGACGCGTACACCGCGGTCAGCGAGACCCGCGACGAGGGACATCCCGTGTTCCACCACCTGCGCGACCTGGTCACCGGCGACATCATCTGGGCACCCGCCATCAGCGGCGGGTACGTGCTGTCCACTCGCGGCGGCGACAACCAGCTGACCCTCGGCACGGACCTGTCGATCGGCTACGACAGCCACACCGCCACCGATGTGACGCTCTACCTCGAAGAGACGTTCACGTTCGCCTCGCTCACCGCGGAGGCGGCAGTCGTCCTCGCACGCTGACGCACGCCGGGGTCGTCAGCCGCCGAACAGCAGGTACAGCCCACCGAAGGTGTACGTGACCATCGTGAACAGCAGTGCCAGCTGCCCGGTCAGCTGATGACCCCGCGGCAGGACCCGCACGGATTTGTCGTGTGCCGCAATCACTCCGAGGACGTGTCCGGCGAGGACGCACAGCACCTTGATCGATGCCGTCGCGGCCGGATGCTCGGACAGCACGTACCAGACGTCGGCGTCGCCGAGCCCCAGCGGGTTCCATCCCCGCCCCATCGGGTCGGCCAGCAGGATCACCGTCGCCTGCCCCTTCTCCACCAGATACGTCAGATAGTGGGCGAAGACGTAGCCGATGATGATCGGGATCAGCGAATGCGACAGCAGCCCGGGGAGAGCGGAGCGCTGCTCCGGTCGTAGTCCGCCCGCGGCCCGCGAGGCCACCCAGAACGACACCCCGACGAAGCCGATGAACACCAGCAGCCCCGCCGTGCGCACGAGAGTGGCGCCGATCGGCGAACCGATTCCGTCCACCAGCCGTGACCACCACGGGAACGCCGAGAAACTGTCGAAGGCCGTGGATCCCAGCAGCGTTGCCATCAGCGCGACCGAGCCGGCACGGACGGGCATCGATCCCAGGTGGTCCAGCGGATTGCGCAGCACGATCCGGCCGTCGTGCCGATCCCGGCTCAGCGGAGACAACCGCGACGCCAGCGTGCTGTACACCTCGAACGGATCGCCCCGCTCACACCAGCGTTCGCCGCACGCGAAGGCCCCGGCCGTCGTGACCACGACGTAGACCAGCAGCCAGGTGCGCACGGCGGCAACGGAACCCGGGTCGCCAGAGGCGAGCTCGAGCCAGACGAAGGCGAACAGTCCCGCGACCGCGGGCCAGTAGCCCCACGAGTTGCGGTACCGCGCATTGCCTTCTGCCGGCGAGCGCCCGATCGCCGCGCACACCGATCGGTGTACCGTGCGGACCGGGGAGAGCACCCGCCACACCGGGCCGAACGCCAGCGACGCCGCGACCAGTCCCACCCAGAGCAGCACGTAGAACACGCCCGGCAGTGCATTCTCCGACGATGCCGCGGGTCCGAAGAACGCCGCGAGGGCCACCCACACCGCGAGCACCACACCGAACGCCGCCAGCACGTTCCGCGTGATCGGCGCGTCGGCGAACCGCGTCACCCAGCCCGGCAACCTCCGCCCGGGACTGTCCGGATCCAGTTTCGGGGTGCGCCACGCGAACGCCAGGACCACGAAAGACACGGTGAGCGCCCAACTCGCCCCGATCAGCGCATACGTGAACGGAATCGGAAGGTCGGTGGATCCACCGAGGCCGTGCGCGAGAACAACGGTCATGGACGCACGAGCAGGGTGGCCACCGTCTTACCCGTGTCGTGCAACTCCACCGCCACCTGGCCCGGAACGTCCACGGAGAACTGGGTTTCCTGCGTTCCGGGGTGAATCTCGAACGAATGTTCCGGCACGGCGTGCACGTGCAGTTCGTCGGCGGCGTCGCTCTCGATCCGCACGGTGACGGTCTCCCCCACCGTGGCCTCGATGCGCTCGTTGCTCGGTGTGACCGAGCCGCTGTCGATCACGACGTCGATCACGACACCGTCCTCCGTTGCCGGAGTGTCGTTGTCGCCTCCACAGCCCGACACCAGGGTGACGACGACAGCAGGTACCACGACAACTCCGGCCAACCGCCTGATCACCTAATTCTCCTCGTCTTTCTCACTCGGGCCGTGTTTCGCACTCTCGGCATTCTCGGCGGCTTCCGCCTTGCGGTCCCGGACCGCCAGGTAGATGACCAGGCCGGCCACCAGGAACGCAGGGACGAACGCGGGAATCGCCAGCAGCACCGAATGATCGGCGAGGAAGACGATGTCCGGGTCGTTCACCGGATTCATGTCACCGTCACGTCCTCACGGGTGCCGGTGGCCGCCTGACCCTGCGTGTACTTGCTGATCCGGCCCGCTCCCCAGGCCAGCGCGGTGATCAGCGCGAGAGTGCACACGAGCACGACCAGCGACGCGGCACCGAACAGCCAGGACGGGTGATCGAAGTTCCGCTCCCGCTGCAGGATCGTGATTTCCGGGACGAAGTCGCGGGTCGAGGACGCGACGGCGGGGAGTTCCTCGGCGCCGATGCCCGGGTCGCTGGGCAGGTAGATCGGGACGGCCGTCATCGTGCGCCCGTCCTGCACGCGCAGCAACGTCTTCCACGTTCCGTGGACCGGCACCGGTTCGTGAGTTCGGTAGGTGCCGGGCCCGGTGCGTTCGAGTCGGTCGACCGTGAATCCGTTGCCCAGTCCCGGGCCACCCTGCCAGGACAGAATGGACACCCAGGCGGGATCGTCGCCGGCGAGATCGGGTGGGTCGATGCGCACCTCCGCGTCGACCATCCGGCCGCCGTCCGGCGCGGCCTCCGTGAGAGCGATTGTCGCCGTGGCATTGTCCGGGACGGTCGCGACGAGGCCGTTGGCGGTGGCCCCGGCGATCACCACGACCGTGGCGACGACGATGGTGCGGCTGATCGCGGGACGCGGAAGCCCCTCGGATCGCAGTACCCGCCCGAGCAGGGCGCCGCACGCCCCGGCCGCGATGCCCACCGGCACGGCCATGGCCAGCGCCTCCGGCCACATGCTGGTGGGCCAGGGGTAGATGTACACGGCGTCGATCCACAGCGACTCGAGCCACAGCCCGACCGTCGCGACGAGGAGTCCGCCGACGGCACCGAAGGCCACCCGATTCTTGATCAGCGGTGTCAGGGCGAGCAGTTCGATCAGCACCGCGGCGCCGAGGCACAGTTCGAACACGTTCGTGGGGGCGCCGAGAACCGGTCCCACCATCAGTGCCGTGAGCGCACGCACGACGCCTGCCACCGCCACGGCCACGATCGCCGCGAAGGGTCCGAGAACGATGCGCGCCGCGACCAGGGTGAACGCGGCCGCGCCGGCGATCATCATCGGTTGCAGGACGAGGCGGAACTGTTCGACGCCGAAGTCGTATTCGATCTGGAAGACGGACAGGCCGATGAGCAGGCCACCGAACGTGCCGCACCGCAGGAACCAGATCAGCCTGCTGTCCTGCTTCGTGTCACCGGGGGTGGCCATCCGGCCCTCGTAGTCCAGGAGCAGGACGCCGATCAGCGACAGTCCCGCACCGCCGATCAGCATCAGGTGCGTCGGCCCCCACAGCGTGACGTCCTGACCGAAGATACGGTGCCAGACGTCGTCGAGCGGGAACCCGATGAGGGCGTACAGCCCCGCCCCGGCCACCAGGACGCCGCCGACCGGGACGTACCAGGTGCGCGTGATCTTGATCGCCGCCGGACCGGGTTTCTCGTCGCGCGGCAGGATCATCGCCAGCATTCCTGTGATGAACAGCAGGAAGAGTCCGACGAGGATGAAGTAGTGCGCGGGGTTCGCGAGCGGCCCGTCGTCGCGGCCTCGCCCGATGTGCAGGCTGACGTCCCAGATGAAACCGAAGAACGCCGTCAGGATGGTCCCGACGAACGTCACCAGGGGCAGTGCCACCCACGGGGGCCGGTCGAGCGCGCGCGCCGCCGTGTCGGCGGTCGTCTGCAGCCACGTGATCTTGCGTGTGCGGTGCAGGTACGCGATCCACAGCAGACCCACGGTGATGATCGCCGTCGCCACCGAGATTCCGATGATCTGATCGAACGCCGCACCGCCACCCTCTCCGCCCGATTGGGCAAGGATGGGTGAACTCGGAGTAACAGTAACTTGGCTCACGTGGTGATTATGTGCGCCTCGTGCCGAAAACGCCAGACCCTCGACCCGGCACACGGAGGTTCGTAGACAAATCTATTCACATCTGCGATCAGACGTAGATATGGCTAGATTCCTCTAGCGAGGCCTCGACCAGCAATAACTGCCACCGCCCGCACGAACAGCCGAGGTATGTGACGACTCCCGTGCTCGTCCGATGCCGAGATACTTCCTGCCAGTCGTGTTCGTGATGTTCACTCATGCACCCAGCGTGATGTAATGGCATTGTGCATCTCAACCCTTACGGCGAATACGCGGTCACCCTCGCCGCCGACCTTGCCAATCACCCGCCCGACTCGACCGGCGAACTCGTCGACCGGTGCGTCGATGCCGGCATCGTCGTCGACTTCCCCGTCACCGACGACGACCTCGCCGACGTGCTCGCGATGCTCGACCGGTGGTCGTCGATCGCGGACACCACCAGCAACGAAGCCCGGGCCGAACAGGTGAACCTCATGCTCACGAAGGCATCCGCCTACCCGCGACTGACCAACCACGCCGGCGACGGCTGGCACCTCCACTACCGCGACGACCAGCAGTCGCTGGCGGGCGTACTCGAGGCGCTCTTCTCGGTCGGCACCGCACTGCATCTCGTCGGCCGCGGCATGCACCGACTCGGCCGGTGCGCACTCGAGGAATGCACCGCCATCTACGCCGACACGTCCCGCAACGGCCGTCAGCGGTACTGCTCACCGAAGTGCGCGAACCGGGACGCCGTGCGACGTCACCGGGCGCGCTGACCCCTATCGCTCAGTGCGGGAAATCTTCTCCGGTGTATTCACGCTTCTCCACCAGCACCAGCCAGTTGCCGGAGTTGTCCCGCATCACCGCCTCGACGCCGTAAGGACGTTCGGCCGGAGGCTGGGTGAACTCGACGCCCTTGGCGACCAGATCCTCGTACGTCTGATGACAGTCGGTGGTGGTCAGCCCGAAACCGCCCATCGTTCCCGCGGCCAGCGACCGGCGGATCGCCTCCGCCATGTCGGCGTCGAGCGGCGGCCCCGGCTTCATGAGCGTGACCTCGAGTTCCGGGTGGTCGGGGTGCAGGATCGTCACCCACCGGAACCCGTCGCCCATCGTGACGTCGGTGCCCTCGGCGAAACCCAGCGTGTCGATGTAGAACTTCTTGGCGTCGTCCTGGTCGGTGACCCACAGGGTGACGAGAGAAACGTTGGTGATCATGCGACCAACCTATGTCCGGCGCGACGGACCGCGCTTCTCGGAAATTGCGGTATTTCTGTCGCTCAGCCCGTGCATGAACACGTAGCAGCCGGGGATACACGGCGCCCCGTGCTCGGCGAACTTCGCCTGGTACACCGACGGTGACGTGCCGACCAGCTGACGGAACTTGGCACTGAACGACCCGACGCTGGTGTACCCGACGAGGTGGCAGATCTCGGTGACCGTCAGGTTCGTCGCCCGCAGCAGGTCCTGGGCGCGCTCGACGCGACGCTCCGCGAGATACACGCCCGGAGTCCTGCCGTAGACCGCCGCGAAGCAACGGAGGAAGTGGTACTTCGACACCCCCGCCGTCGCCGCGAGTTCTCCGAGGTCGAGCGGTTGCGCGTAGTCACGGTCGGCGAGGTCGCGGGCACGGCGCAGGTGCGGGAGCAGTTCCCCCGGCACTCGCGCAGTTGCTGCCATGCCCCCAGTCTGGCAGTGGCTACCGACTCGAGGACAGGAACGCCGTCGACCCGGACAGGTCGCCGGGGCGCTGACTGCGCGACTGCACGAGCCCCCGGCGCTCGAGAATCGGCCGGACCCCTTCGCCGAAGTTGAAGGCCTCTTCGAGGTGCGGGTAGCCGGAGAGGACGAAGTGATCGAGCCCGAGCGCCGCGTACTCGGCGATGCGATCGGCGACCTCCTCGTGGGAGCCGACCAGCGCGGTGCCTGCGCCGCCGCGGACCAACCCGACACCGGACCACAGATTGGGGGCCACCTCGAGGGCGCGTGCTCCGGCGTCCTTCGAGTAGGCACTTCCCCCGCCGTGCAGTTCCCGCATACGACGCTGACCTTCGGAACCCGACCGGGCGAGGCTCTGCTGCGCCTGCTCGACCCTCGCCGGGTCGAGGGCGGAGAGCAGGCGGTCGGCCTCGGCCCACGCCTCCTCGGACGTGTCGCGGCTGATCACGTGCAGCCGGATGCCGTAATCGAGCGTGCGGCCCTGGACGTCGCCGAGGTCGCGGATCCAGGCGATCTTCCCGGCGACGGCGCTCGGCGGTTCACCCCAGGTGAGGTAGGTGTCGGCGAACTGGGAGGCCACAGTGCCCGCGGCCGGCGACGACCCGCCGAAGAAGATCGGTGGCACCGGGTCGGGGATGCGCTGCAACTGGGCGTTCTCGACCCGGATGTATTCGCCTGCGTAGTCGACCGGTCCGGTTCCCGCCCACAGCTTCCGGATGACGTCGAGGAACTCGCCGCAGCGGGCGTAACGCTGGTTCTTGTCGAGGTAGTCGCCGTAGGTGCGCTGCTCGTGGTCCTCACCGCCGGTGACGACGTTGAGCAACAGCCGCCCCTGCGACTGCCACTGGAACGTCGCCGCCATCTGTGCGGCCAGCGTGGGGCTGAGCAGGCCCGGCCGCAGTGCGACCAGGAACTTCAACGTCTCGGTGGTCTCCAGCATCATGGCCGTGGTGAGCCAGGCGTCTTCGCACCACGCGCCGGTGGGCGTCAGGACCGATTCGAAGCCGTTCGACTCCGCCGCCGCGCCGATCTGATTGAGGTACCGCAGCGTGGCGGGACGGTCTCCTGCCATGGAACTCCCGTGACCACCCGCCATCAGATTGCGGGAATCACCGTAGGTGGGAAGGAACCAGTGGAAATGCAGAGACACGCGCGATCCTCTTGTCGACGACAGATGGGCAGCGCTGGACAGTTCATCAACGACGAAGCCGTAGCGCGAGGGTTTCGATCACCGTGATTCGGAATCGTGCCCGACCGCAGCGAGCAGGGTTACGGTCGCCGCGCTATGACTACGCTGTCCGACGCCCCGTACACATCCTCGACCGAAACCGACCTCGAGCGGCGCGAGCGGCTCCGCACCGTCGTCGCCGCCAGCCTCCTGGGGACGACAGTCGAGTGGTACGACTTCTTCCTCTACGCGACGGCTGCCAGCCTGGTGTTCAACCAGCTGTTCTTCCCCGATCAGAGTTCGTTCGTCGGCACCATGCTGGCGTTCGCCACGTTCGCGGTCGGTTTCGTGGTCCGGCCGATCGGCGGAGTCGTCTTCGGCCACATCGGCGACCGCATCGGACGCAAGAAGACGCTCGCGCTCACCATGTTCATCATGGGCATCGCCACCGCTCTGATGGGTGTGCTGCCCACGGCTGCGCAGGTCGGGGTGGTCGCGCCGATCCTGCTGCTCCTCCTGCGCATACTGCAGGGGTTCGCACTGGGCGGTGAATGGGCGGGCGCCGTGCTGCTCGCCGTCGAACACAGTCCCGCGAAGAAGCGCGGCATCTTCGGCAGCATCCCCCAGATCGGTCTGGCGCTGGGCCTGGCCCTGGGCACCGGCGTCTTCGCCGCGTTGCAGGTGATCTTCGACGACGCCCAGTTCCTCTCCTACGGGTGGCGGATCGCCTTCCTGCTGAGCCTGATTCTCGTGTTCGTCGGATTCATGGTGCGGCTGAAGGTCGAGGAGACTCCGGCGTTCCAGGAGGTACACGACCTCTCGAAGCGCTCCTCCGCTCCACTGAAGGACGTGTTTCGCGGCCGGGTGCGCCGGGGCACCGTCCTCGGCCTGCTCTCTCGCTGGGGTGAGGGCGCCGCGTTCAACACCTGGGGCGTCTTCGCGATCACGTACGCCACCAAGAATCTGGAGTTCGCGAAGATCCCCGTCCTCCTGGTCGTCACCGTCGCCGCGACGGTCATGGCCGTGCTCCTGCCGTTCTCCGGCCTGCTGGTCGACCGTTACGGCGCCAAGAGGATCTACCTCGTCGGGATCGGGGCCTACGGGCTCGCGGTCTTCCCCGCGTTCGCCTTGTTCGGCACGGAGAATCTCATCCTGTTCGGTGTCGCGATGGTGCTCGTGTTCGGCGTCGTCCATGCCCTCTTCTACGGTGCGCAGGGCACGCTTTACGCGAGCCTGTACCCCACCGAGATCCGCTACACCGGCCTGTCCGTCGTCTACCAGTTCTCCGGAATCTACGCATCGGGCATCACGCCGATGATCCTCACCGCCCTGATCGCCGTCGCAGGCGGAACTCCCTGGCTGGCCTGCGGATACCTCGTCGCCACCTCGGTCGTCAGCGTGGTGGCGACGGCCCTGATCCGAAAGCAGGACCTCTACCTCTGAGACCGCAGAACTCTCCGGACGGGCTCTGACAGCCGAGTTCGATACACTGGTGTATCCGATACGCTAGTGTATCGACGGCTGCTGTCGAACCGATCGGAGGAGTGCCCATGCCGACGTCGCCGGCGCGCTCCACCGAGCCTGCCACCGACACACCCCGCCGGGTCACGAAACGGCGAGGCCAGACGCGTCGGCGTCTGCTCGACGCCGCGGTCGAGGTGTTCGCGGAGAACGGCTTCGGACGGTCGACGGTCGAGCAGATCTGCGAACGCGGTGGTTACACCCGCGGCGCCTTCTACTCCAACTTCGCATCGCTGGACGAGATGTTCTTCGCCATGTGGGAACAGCGCTCCAGCGCGATGCTCGCACAGATCCGGCTGGCCGCCGACTCGTCCAGCATCGACCTCTCGGGGCTCACGCCTGCCGAAAAACTGCGCGCCGGTACCGAACTGGTGCTCGGAGTCGTCCCCGTCGACGACCAGTGGTACCGGATCAACGCGGAATTCACCGCCCACGCCCTGCGCAACCCGTCGCTGAAGAAGGCCCTCGCAGCACGTGAGGACACGATTCTGGAGACCATCGTGCCGATCCTCGAGAAGGCGCTGCACCGGCTCGGGCGCCGCGTCGTCGGCGATCCCCGGGTGCTCGGCCGCGCGCTCGTCGCCCTGCACGACGGCACGAGCGTCCAGTGCCTCATCGAAGACGACGACGCGTCCGCCCGGGAACTGCGTCTCGAACTGTTCACCCACGTCGTGGCCGCGTACACCGAACCCGACACCACCCACACCCACACACACCGGAAAGAGGGGTCCTCGTGACCGAACAGGCTGATGTGATCGTCGTCGGCGCCGGATTGGCCGGACTCGTCGCCACCTACGAGATGGTCAAGGCCGGCCGGAAGGTGCTCGTCGTCGACCAGGAGAGTTCGGCGAATCTCGGCGGGCAGGCCTTCTGGTCGCTCGGCGGCCTGTTCCTCGTCGACAGCCCCGAACAGCGGCGCCTCGGCATCAAGGACTCGTACGAACTGGCGATCCAGGACTGGATGGGCACTGCGGCATTCGATCGCGCCCGCGAAGATCAGTGGCCGCGGCTGTGGGCCCAGGCGTACGTCGAGTTCGCGGCAGGCGAGAAGCGGCACTACCTCCACGACCTCGGGCTGCGGTTGATGCCGAACGTCGGGTGGGCCGAACGCGGACGCGGATCCGCACTCGGACAGGGCAATTCCGTCCCGCGCTTCCACATCACCTGGGGCACCGGACCGGGGGTCGTCGAAGTCTTCCTCACGCGCGTGATGGCCGCGTCGAAGCGGGGCCTCGTCACGTTCAAGCATCGTCACCAGGTCGACGAGATCGTCGTCACCGACGGCGCCGCCACCGGCGTGCGCGGCACAATCCTGGAACCGTCCACCGAAGCACGCGGTGTGAAAAGTTCGCGGACCGCGGTCGGGGAGTTCGAATTCTCCGCGCAGGCCGTCGTCGTCACGTCCGGCGGCATCGGCGGCAATCCCGAACTGGTCAAGAAGAACTGGCCCGCGCGCCTCGGCAAGGCTCCCGAGAACATGCTCGCCGGCGTCCCCGCGCACGTCGACGGCCGCATGCTCGAGATCACCGAGAACGCCGGCGGCAACATCGTGAACCGCGACCGGATGTGGCACTACACCGAGGGCATCCAGAACTGGGACCCGATCTGGCCGAACCACGGCATCCGCATCATCCCCGGACCGTCGTCGATGTGGTTCGACGGCAACGGCAAACGCCTGCCCAGCCCGAACTTCCCCGGTTTCGACACCATGGGAACCCTCGACCACATCATGAACAGCGGCCACCACCACACGTGGTTCGTCCTCGACCAGAAGATCATCGAGAAGGAGTTCGCGCTGTCGGGCTCCGAGCAGAACCCCGACATCACCGGCCGCGACTTCAAACTGCTCGCCGAACGCCTGAAGAAGGGCGCACCCGGTCCTGTCGAGGCGTTCAAACAGCACGGTGCGGACTTCGTCGTCCGCGACAATCTCCGTGATCTCGTCGACGGCATGAACGCCCTCACCCCGGAGGCACCGCTGAAATACGAGGACCTCGAACGCGAAATCGTGGCCCGCGACCGCGAGGTGAAGAACAGCTACACCAAGGATTTCCAGGTCATGGCGATCCGCAACGCACGGAACCTGCTGGCCGACAAGATCACCCGCGTCGTGAGCCCGCACGAGCTGCTCGATCCCAAGAACGGTCCGCTGATCGCGGTCCGGTTGCACCTGCTCACCCGCAAGACCCTCGGCGGGCTCGAGACCAACCTCGACTCGCAGGTGATCAGGCCCGACGGCACACCGTTCGAGGGTCTCTACGCCGCCGGTGAGGTCGCCGGATTCGGTGGTGGCGGCGTCCACGGTTACAGCGCGCTCGAGGGCACCTTCCTCGGCGGCTGCATCTTCTCCGGCCGGGCCGCGGGTCGCGCGCTGGCCCGGCACCTGTAGGCGGCTCCGCCGCCCGTGCGTGGTTGACGAGTCCCTGGACTCGCTAACCGCTCACGGGCGCGAGCCTCTCGGAAGCCTCGAGTTCGCGGACCAGCGGCAGCACGTTGGTGCCGAAGTACTCGATCTCCTCCTGGAAGTGCAGGAAGCCGCCCAGGATGAGGTCGACTCCGCGGCGGCGGTATTCGACGATGCGCTCGGCGATCTGCTCCGGCGTCCCGATCAGCTGGGAGCGGAATCCGTCGTTGTACTGGACGAGATCCTCGAACGTGGAGTCGGCCCACATCCCCGACTTGTCGGCGGTGGACGCGCCGGCCTGCTGGACGGCGGACCTGAATCCCTCGACCGCGGGCTTGTTCGCCTTCTCGATGATTTCGCGGAGGGTGTCGCGTGCTTCCTTCTCGGTGTCGCGGGCGATGATGAATCCGTTGAGCCCGAACTTCACTTCCCGGTTGTGCTCGCGGGCCACCTGTCGCACGTCGACGATCTGCTCGGTGACGCCGTCGTAGTCCTTGCCGTTGCTGAAGTACCAGTCGGAGTACCGGCCCGCGTTCTGCCGTGCGGCGGCGGAGTTGCCACCCTGGAACAGTTCGGGGTTCGGACGGTCGGGCGTGTTCAGCGGCTTCGGCTCGAGGGTGAAGTCGTGGATGCGGTAGAAGTCGCCACGGAAGTCGACGTCGTCCTCGGTCCAGATCTTGCGGAGCACCTGCAGGAACTCGGCGCTGCGCCGGTACCGCTCGTCGTGCTCGAGCCACGGCTCCCCGAGGTGGGTGAACTCGTCCTTGAACCAGCCGCTCACGACGTTGACGGCGAACCGGCCGTTCGACAGGTGGTCGGCGGTGGCCCCCAGCTTCGCCAGGACCGCGGGCTGCCACAGACCCGGGTGGACGGCAGCGATGACCTTCAACCGTTCGGTGGCCAGCAGCAGTGCGAGGCTGAAGCTGGTCGACTCGTGCTGGAACTCGGCCCCGTAGCTGGCCTCGTACCGGACCTGGCTGAGCGCGTACTCGAAACCGTTGTTCTCGGCGGTCTGGGCGAGCTTCTTGTTGTACTCGTAATCCCAGCTGGTCCGCTGTTCGATGTCGGACGTGACGAGCCCGCCACTGACGTTGGGCACCCAGTAGGCGAACTTGATCTGCTCAGCGATGTGTTCGGTTGACATACCCAGCATGCAACCCGCCCGTGCAGCCCACGCCCACCCTTCCAATCACTGCGCGCACAACCCTTCACCCGGCTCGCGAGTCCGTGTGAGGTTCGACGCCATGACCGCCGTACCGGGAGATCAGGCATGACCGCCGTTCAGAACGCCCACCGCATCAGTGACGAGGCCGAAGCCCTCGCCGTCGCCGCCGATCTCGCGGCACAATTCGCCGAGGAGGCGGCAGCTCGCGATGCCGGTCGGCAACTTCCCTACGAACAGGTAGGCGCTCTCGCCGCGTCCGGACTGCTCGCACTCGGTGTTCCCCGCGAGCACGGTGGCGTCGACGCGCGGACCGAAACCCTCGCCGAAGTCTTCCGTCTCCTGGCCGAGGGCGATCCGAGCATCGCGCAGATCCCGCACAGCCACTACACGTTCCTCGAGGTGCTGCGTCACCAGGGCACGCCGGCGCAGCAGGAATTCTTCTATTCCGAGGTGCTCGCGGGGCGCCGGTTCGCCAACGCCCAGAGCGAGCGCGGAACGAAGACGATCGACATCGACGCCACGACGCTCACCGAGCAGGGTGGTGACTTCGTCGTCGACGGTCGCAAGTTCTACAGCACGGGCGCACTGTTCGCCGACTGGATCGCGGTCCGGGCCACCCTTCCGGGGACGACGACGCCGGCAGGGAAACCCACCAAGGCCGTCGCCTACCTGCCGAGCACCGCTGCCGGGCTGTCGATCGTCGACGACTGGGACGGCATGGGGCAGAAGACCACGGCGAGCGGAACCGTCACGCTGGACGCAGTCCGGGTGCCCGCGTTCCACGTCGTGCCGTTCTCTCCCATCTTCGACGCACCCACCACGTACGGGTCGCAGGCCCAGATCCTGCACGCCGCGATCGACGCCGGGATCGCCGCAGCAGCCCTGAACGAGGGCGTGCGAACTGCACGTCAGGCAAGGCCCTATTTCGAGGCGGGCGTCACCGACGCCGTCGACGATCCCCTGCTGATCCAACTGGCCGGTGAGGCGTCGGTCAGCGTCCGGTCCGCGACGGCACTCCTCCGGGAGGGTGCGCGCAGCATCGACGCAGCCCGGCGCGACCTGAACGAGCAGGCTGCCGCGGTCGCCTCGATCGACGCCGCCGCAGCCAAGGTCGCCGCCGCCCGTGCGTCACTCGAGGCGTCGAGCGTGCTGTTCGAACTGGGCGGCACCCGCAGTGCGTCGGAAACGTCCAATCTGTCCCGGTACTGGCGCGACGCCCGCACCCACACCCTGCACGACCCCACTCGGTGGAAGATCCAGCACATCGGCCGGTGGACACTGTCGGGCACCGTCCCGCCCCGTCACGGCCTGCTGTAGGCGGCTCCGCCACCCGTGAGCGGTTAGCGAGTCCCTGGACTCGTCAACCGCGCACGGGCGCTAGCCGCCTAAATCCGCCTTCATGAGGAAGACGTTGTAGTCGGACCAGGTCGACATGGTGAAGTACAGATCGTCGCCGCTCGACCACGGGTGGATGAAGCCGCCGTACAGTTCCGGGTACTCGACGGCGCTGACCATCGGCGCCCCGTCGGACCAGACGCCCTGCGGCGAGTCGGACTCACGGAGAACGATGGCCGCCTTGGACGTGTCGAGGTACGCCATCTGCCACTTGCCGGTGGCCTCCTCGTAGCGCACGGACAGTTCGGCGGCGGGGGCGTCCACGATCGGCGTCGCCTCCGTGTAACCACCGACGGGCGTCCAGTTGCCGTTCTGCCAGTACTGGTACGCGGACGTGTTCAGCAGATCGGCGGCCGGGACGCGGGCCAGGCCGATGGCGCCGAGCCTCGTGTTGGGGGTGCCGAACATGTACACGAAGTCGCCGGCCGGGACCATCGACGCGACCTGGAACTTGGTGACCCCGAAGATGTTGTCCCACTTCGCGTACGGGTCCTTGGTCCACGTCGATCCACCGTCGTCCGAGTAGGCGATGCCGCCGTAGTTCGTCCACCACGTGGCGGGGATGCTGTTCCAGGTGCGGATCGACATGTAGCTCATGTACTGCCGGTTCCCGACGGCGAAACCCGAGGTCGGGATGGTGGTGATCTCGATGTTGTCGAGTTTGCGGCTGTCGAGCAGTTCCGCCGCGTGGCACCGGCTGTCCTGGACCATGCTGTCGAGGCTCATGCCGTCGGACAGGTTGCGGTCGGAGCTGAACCCGAGGACGTTGCTGCGCCAGTCGCCGCCCTGGCCACCGGGCGGCTGGAATCCCTTGCCGACCGTGTCGCCGAACGCGACGGCGATCTGGTCAGGGGCGCTCTCCCACATGATGCCGAGGTCGGTGCCGTTGACCTGGTAACGCTTGTCGGTGCGGCTGACCGAACCGGACCCGGTCACCTTGGCCACGCGGGTCACGTCGCCGATCTTCGGGGTTGCCGGGGCCGCGCTGCGCGGCGCCTCCTCGGTCGCGGGGTGCACGAGGGGCGGCGGCGGGGGCAACTGGATGTCGGCGCCCGGGACGGGAATACCGAAGTGGAAGGGTGTGAACTTCACGCTGACGTCCGGGATGTTCAGCACGCTCGACAGGTTTCCCGGGGCCTGGTCGGTCTCGTCCGTGAGGTCGGGGCACGGATCGGTGCACGTGTCGGCGGGCAACGCCTGCGAGACGCGGACGGGCTCCGTGACGGGAGCGGGATACGGCACCGTCGTGATCTTCGGGTACGGGATCGGGATCTCGAGCTTCTCCGGTATCAGTGAGTGCGTCTCGTTCGACACCTCGCTTGCGCAGGGACCGCTGCCGGGTATGCCGTTGGATACCGGTTCGGGTTCCGCGACGGCAGCGTTCTGGTTCGAATAGGCGATCATGCCCGAGCCGATCGCCACTGCCGCGACCGACGCGACCCACCTCTTCGACATCCCCGACCCCTCCGTCAACTCCGGCCACTCCCGGCGAGGGGAACATAGCATCGGCCTTCTACGCTCGCCGGTTACCACACGCCATACCTGGCAGTAACATTTCTGTCCCGATCCGGAACCGGGGCTGTGACTCCTGCCACGCGACAGCGGAAGTTACTCGTACGCGGAGTCACCGATACCGCAGGTCAACGATTTTCGACTGTCGCGTTCGCCTGCCGAACACCGTCACGGGATCGGTGAACACAGGATTACATCTGTTGACGCTCCGGATCGCCCGGTATTCACTGATCGTGCGCATCCACCGGGATCCCCGGCCCGCGACGAGACCCCGAGCTCCTCGCCCTCTGCGCTGCGGGCTCGCCCGCGTTCTTCCGATCCAGCGCGAACCACCGTTCTGCCCGGGTCCCGCATTCCACTGATCACCGCCGTCGTCGTCCGGCGACATCGACCCGTGCGAATTCCGCTGCCAACGAAAGGAATCGACATGACCGCCGTCCTGGAACGGACCCTGTCCTATTCGTCGTCCATCCCCCGCGCGCACGTGCACCGCGCCGCGATCTGCGAGGTCTTCCTCACCGACATCATCTGCGAGAGCTACCCACGATTCCGTCTCGGCATGCAGCTCCCCAGGGTCCACAGCTACTACAGCGATCACAATATCGTTGTACGACAGTATGATCCGCTGCTTCTTCTCGAAACGTTCCGGCAGGCGTCCATCCTGATCTCGCATCGGCACGTCGACGCTCCGCTCGACGCCAAGTTCGTGTTCAACGCCGGAGCGCTCGAGGTCGTCGACCTCGACGCCGTGAGAGTGGGTCCCGCACCCGCCGCGGGGGTTCTGGATGCCACGATCACCGCCGAGAAGAGGCGGGGCGCCGACATCGTCGGAATCACCCTCGCGATGACACTCGCGCTGGACGGATCTGCCGCGGCCACCATGAGCATGACCATCCAGTGGATGCCCGGCGACGCGTGGGACCACCTCCGGCAGAGGGGTCGAGCACCGCTGCAGCTCGATCCCGCCCGTTCGCATCCGTTGCACGAGCGGGTCGAGCCTCGGGAGGTGGCTCGACATTCGTTCGACAACGTGGTGCTGAGCCGGATCGGGGTCGACGGCGACACCGTGCGCAGCCAGGTGCTGGTCGATCAGGCCCACCCGGGCCTGTTCGACCACCCGCTCGACCACGTACCGGGCGCACTGATCTTCGAGGCGATGCGTCAGACCGCCCTCGCCGCCGCACACGAATTGTTCGGCCTGTCCCCGCGAATGCTCGTGCTCGTGGGATGCGACGCCGTCTTCGAAAGCTTCGGCGAGCTGGAGTTGCCGACGGATTGCGCGGCCGTCGCCGAGGCGGAAATCTGCTCCCGCCAGGTCGTCCTGTCCGGCACTCTGGCGCAGGAGGGCCGGCAGATCGCACACGGCCGGGTCACCCTGCAGCGAGTGAGCGCCTCGACTGCCGCCCTCGATCGGATCGTCCGATGACGACGCAGGTCCTGCGCGAGGCCGGGCTGATCACACAGGTCGACCGCGGCAATTCGCGGATGGCTCAGCTGCGCAGATCCGACATCGACTTCCGCTTCCCGGGACTCCTGGACGCCGTCGCGACCGCACCGGCCTGAACGCCGTCGCGGCGACCGTCTCGCCGAGCATCCGGATCACCGCCGTGGGATGATCGGGCGCCATGAGGGGGGCAGTACCAGTGGAACAACGGGGAAGCGGCGACGGCTGGATTCTGGTCGAAATCCTGGGGGACGCACCGACGGTGATCGCCGAGGGCATCAAGCAACGGCAGTGCCGGCCACTCGGCAACGTCTACCGCGGCAGAATGCTGACGCTGGTGGCGGGCGCCATCGACACGGTGAAGTCGTCGGGACAGCCGGTGCAGGTGACACTCGGCGAGCCGGTCGGCGATATCGATTTCGTCGTGGCGAAACCGGTACTCGGTCCGGGTGGGGACGTCCTCGCGGTGCAGATCTTCACCGGTCGTGCGGACTGTCCGGTGCCACCGCCGCACCGGGTAGCGGGATGGGAATGGAATCTGTCCGTGTCGGCGGGTCCGCGACGCACTCGATGGACCCGTGAGTTCCGGAATCTGTACGGAGTCGCGGACGCCCGGCCGGAACACGGCTATTTCGGTCTCGCCGACCTGTATCGGAGGGTGCCGCGGATCTCCGACATCGCGGTGCTGATGGAACGCCTCGACAACGCGCGGGACGGCGAGTTCCTGTCCGGCGAACTCATCGCCCGCCACGACGACGGAACGCTGCGCCTCGTCCGGTTCGTGCGCCGCGCCGTCGAGACACCCGAGGGGGTGGTGTTGCGGGGCGTCGATCACGACGTCACGCACAAGACCGACGTCGGCGAACTGGCGATCCGGGTGATGGATTCGGACGTCGCGTCGACCGTGCACGCGGTCGCCGGGGTTCATGCGGCACTGGTCGATTCACAGCACGGGTACGCCATCAAATGGATCACGGCACCGCTGGCGGGTCTGTCTGCGGCGGCGGAGGGCGGGCAGATCGGGCTGCTGCACGGCGACGACCTCGCGGCGGTGCGGCAACGGATCCCGGCTCGTCTTCCCGGAGTCGCCCGCGTCGCCCTGTCGGACGGGTCCTGGTCCCGGCACACGGTGCGCACGTTTGCCGTCCCCGGCTACGGTTCCACACCCGTGGTGATGATGACGCTCTCAGGCGCCTGTCCCGAACAGCATGCCCAGCAGGTAGGTGGCGGCGGCTGCGCCGTACCCGATTGCCAGCTGGCGTAACGCGCGCTTGACCGGGGGTCCACCCGACAGCAACCCCACCACCAGACCGGTCCCGAGCAACGCGACGCCGACCAGCGCAGCAGCGACCACGAGCGCGGCGGTGCCTTCCATGCCGAAGAGGTACGGCAGCACGGGGATCACCGCACCGGACGCGAAGAAGCAGAAACTCGCGGCAGCCGCACCGAGCCCGGTGCCGATGGCCTCGTGCTCGTCGGCGGTTTCCGTACCCGAGACGGGCTCGGGCTGAACGGCTCTCCGCAGCACGTCGGCCGCGCGTTTCTCGGCGTCCTGCGCGGGCATGCCCCGCGCGCGGTACACGAGTGCGAGTTCGTTCGCGTCGACGTCGAGGAGCGGCACCGCCTCACGGGCGCCCTGCCCCGGCGCCGACGCCTCGAGCAGTTCACGCTGCGACCGCACGGACACGTACTCGCCCGCGCCCATCGACAACGCGCCCGCGAGCAGACCTGCGAGCCCGGTCAGCAGGACGATGTGATTGTCGACGCCGCTACCGCTGATGCCGAGGACGAGGGCGAGATTGCTGACCAGGCCGTCGTTGGCACCGAACACGGCGGCACGAAAGGTGCCGGACAGACGATTTCGCCCGCGCGCCGCGAGCGCCCGCACCACCTCTTCGTGGATGCGCTCGTCCGCGCCCATGGCGTCGGTGGCGTCGACGTCCGTCGGGTACGGCGACCGGGTCTCCGCGCGCTGCGCGAGGGCCAGCACGAACACCGATCCGAACCGCCGGGCCAGCACACCGAGGATGCGTGTGCGGACGTCACCGCGTACGGGCTTGCCGACGTGTTCGCCGAGCAGCTCGCGCCAGTGCGCCTCGTGCCGTCCCTCGGCGTCGGCGAGCGCCAGCAGAATCTCGCGTTCCTCGCCGGTCCGACGTTTCGCGAGGTCGCGGTAGACGGCCGCCTCGGCGCGTTCGTCGGCGAGGTAGCGACGCCATTTCCGGATTTCACGCGGACCGGGATCCGGTCGTGCACCAACCATCGTCCGCCTCCCGATCGTCGACGGGAGAAGCCTACCGACGCACCCTCCCCTCCGCGGCGGTTCGGGATCAGTCCTCGGCGGCGAGCGCCTTCCCGAGTGAGTCCTCCGGCTCGGAGACCACCACGGGATCGCGCCCGGACAGCAGGTCGAGGACGGCCTTCGGCCGGGCCAGTGATTCGCGCACGGTGTTCCTGGCCATCGTGATCGGGCGGCATTCGCATCCGGCGTTGACACCGGCGACGTCGATCCCGGCACCGCGGCACAGCGCGACCGCACGGGGGACGTGGAAACCCTGAGTGACGATCAGCGCCTTGGTCACGCCGTACGTCTGGACGGCGCGAGCGCACGTGTCGTAGGTGTCGAGCCCGTACCGATCGCCGACGATCTTGCTGCGGTCGATGCCCTTCTCCACCAGGTATTCCGTCATCGCCGCGATCTCGTCGCCGGATCTGCCTGCGCCGTCGCCGGAGACGAGGACTGCCCGCGCACGGCCGTCCTGCACGAGACGGACGGCGACGTCGAGGCGTCCGGCCAGGTACTCCCGGGGTTTGCCGTCGCGCACCTGCGCACCGAGGACGATGACCACCGGTGCTTCGGGTGCGTCGTCGATGTCGTAGACGTGGCCGGAGGCCTCGCGCGATATCCACACCGTCGACGCCGCGACGACGAGGACCGCGAGCGCGCCGAGGCCCGCTCCGATGCCGACCAGTCGGCGGACGATCCGTCGTTCCCCCATGCCGCCATCAAACCACAGCGTCAGGCGACGGCCGGTTCTTCCCCGGCGCGCCGCTCACGCAGTCCGGATACCAGGCACAGGCCGAGCCCGAACAGAATCCAGCAGGTCAGCACGAGCACTGCCGCACCGGCTCCGTGTCCGTCGAAGAACGCCGTCGACCGCACCATGGTTCCCGCCGCTCCGGGTGGCAGCAGCTGACCGAATGCGCCCCACCCCGACGGCAGCCACGCCGCGGACGTCGCCAGGCCGGACAGCGGATTGGCGAAGAAGATCATCGTCACCGCGCCGAGCGCGAACCCCGCTGTGCCCAACACCGATTCGAGCCCGAGAACGGTCAGCGAGATGGCGGCGATGCCGAGCACGACGGCGCCGGTGGTCGTCCAGTAGTTGCCGTCGACGCTTCCGAGACCGAACTGCAGGATTGCCGTCAGCACCACCCCGGCGCTCACGGCGAACAGCACCGCCCCGGCCACCCGCCGACCGACACTGCGCGGAAACAGCCGCACGAGCGCGAGCGCGGGGATCATGCCGCCGAAGACCAGGGGAAGCGCCAAGGCGCCGAGACCGACGCCGGCGGGGTCGTCGGCCGTCAGCGGAACGACGTCCTCGACCGGAACGGTGTGTCCCGCAGTCTTGCTCATGCCCGCCGCGATACCGTTCATCGTCTGCGCGATGGGTGCCCCGCCGGCGCCCGCGGACAGGACCTTCGTGCCGTCCGGTGTCGCGACGATTCCGCCGACCACCTCCCGGTGTTCGATCGCCGTCCGGACCGCACCGGCGTCGGGAAAGCGCTCGGTGACGAACGCGCCGGGGTGCCCCGCGGCGAGCGCGGAGTCGATCCGGGTGACGGCCGCGTCGGGTCCGGCGACGCCCAGCCGGAGGTCGTGCGGGCCGCTGTTGACGGCGGGCAACGCGAACGCCAGCAGCATCAGCGCGATCACCGCGGTGAGTCCCAGCACGACAGCGGCCAGTTTCGCAGGATCGGACGGGCCGTGCGCCGACCGCCCGGTCGGCTCCGTGCGCGGCGCGAGTGTCCCGGTATCCGAAGTGCTCATCGGACTCCCCTTCAAACTAAGTGGAGGAAATTTCTCCGTTACTTGTGGAGAATATTCCTCCGGTTATGCTGGGTTGTCAACGGAAGAGGTGGAATCGTGCGGGCAGACGCGCTGGAACGACGCAACACGCTGATCAAGGCTGCCCGCGCGGTGTTCGCCGATCGCGGGCACGACGCACCCCTCGACGCCATCGCCGCGAAGGCCGGCGTCGGAATCGCCACTCTCTACCGGAACTTCCCGAGCCGGGACGAACTCGCCCACGCCGTTGCCCGGACGACGCTCGCCGAAGTCCGCGAACTCGCCGTCCGAGGACTGGCCGAATGCACGGACGACCCGGAGGGGGCGTGGCGACGGTTCGTCGACGCAGTGGTCGAACTGCGCATGGGAGCACTGGTTCCCGCGCTGGTCAACAGCCTCGACGAGCTACCATCCGACGTCCGCGAGTCGAGGGAGCGCACGAAGTCGACGGTCACCGACTTCATTCGCCGGCTCCAGGACGTCGGGCTGGTCCGCGAGGACGTCGTGCCGCTCGAGATCATCATGGGGATCGCCATGCTCACCCGGCCCCACGTGCTGATGTTCGACGGCACGACAGCAAATCTCGTTCCGCGGCTGATCACGGTGTTCCTCGCCGGGTTGCGCCCGGACGGGGCTCCGCTGCCGCCGCCGATCCTCCCGAAGTAAACTGTGACGCATATGCAGCCAGGGGGGCCTCGAGAACATCCATGGAATCACCCGCGTGCGGGTGACGATCAGCCGCCGCTGAACGGCTGGGACGTGGCCGTGTCGGCGGCCGCACTCGTCGTCGCGGTCGCCGTCGCCAGCATCTCCGCGGTCGCGGGGCTGTTCTGGCTGCTGTTCCTGGACTACTGCCCGCCCGAGACGTGCAGCGCCGAGAACGCGTGGATCGCGGTGTGCGTGGCGCTCGCGGTCGCCGCACTCGCGACCGTGATCGGCGGCCTGGTCACGATCGCACGCATCGCGCGGCGCACGATCGCGTGGCCGGTGGCGTGCGGAACCCTGATCCTCTGCGCGGGCGCGTGCGCCATCGGATTCGCCGGTTACGTCTCCGCGACGGGGATCTGAGCCGACTCAGTTCACGTGGTGGTGGTCGGTCCGGCTGATCGCGACAGCCGAGACGATCACCCCGACCACCACACCGATGAGCGTGTCGACGATGCGGCTCACCGCGATGTCCGGGGCGACCGCCGAGCCGAGGCCCGTGAGCAGCAGAGCCATGGGTGTGATGGCGACGGACGCGAACGCGTAGTTCTTGATGACCACCAGTTCGGTCACGGTCTGCAGCACCACGATGACCACGACGGATTGCCAGTACCCCATCGCTGCGGCGATCAGCCCGGCGGCGAGGACGGCGCCTGCCACGTTTCCGACGAGGCGTTGAATTCCCCGCTGCACGGTCTGACTGAAATTGAAACCCTGCATCGCGGCCATCGCACCCATCGACGCCCACAGCGGGTGCTCCAATCCCAGTGCCACACAGATCCATCCGGCCAGCGCGGCCGCAGCGGCGATACGGGCCGCGTTGACGATCCCTTCTCGCGACCGCAACGCCTGGAGACCGTCCGCGAAGAAGCCGCCTGGCTTCGGGAGTACCGCGATCTCGGCTCCGAACGCCGAAAGGTCGCTGCGGCGCTTCACCTTACGCAGTTCGGACTCGTGATCGACGAGCGCGCGCAGGGTGTCGCGGTCACGTTCGTGCGCCCACCGATCGACGACCGTGTCCGCTTCGGCGAGAAGCGCGAACAATTGGTGGGAGTGCCCGTCCCGGCCCCGCCCGCTGTGTGCGATCACGTCACGCGCGTTGTCGATGGCCTTGCGTGCGGCCGCGATCGCGGAGACGTCGTGTGCATGCTCCAGTTCCGCGGTCGCGGCGAGTGCCCGCGCCACCGCCAGCCGGGCGGGACCGAGGGGAACGAACAGGCAGGGCGTCATGGCGGCGAGCCAGCCCACGACGACACCGATCGCCACGGCCACGACGGCCGGTCCGAGATCGGAGAGCCGGGTCGCGTGCCCGACCGCCGCGGTGGCCGCGAAGACCAGGATGACCGGCCCGGGACCGGCGATGCGGAACGCCGCCAGCAGCCACGCGGCGACCCCCGACGCCACGGACATGACCGCTATCTGCAGCCAGAGTGACAGCCCCGCTGCACCGAGGAGCGCTCCCCCGGCGACGAAGGCGATGAGCGCGACACCGACGAGACCCGCCTTGCGGGCGAGCCGCGGGTACGGCTCGTATCGGCCGAACGCGGCGGTCAGCGCACCGAGTGCCGCGAAACCCGCGAGGTTGCCGTGCCCGAGCAGGCCACCGATGACCAGTACCAGGGCCGTCGCCGCACCCACCCGCAGTGCAGGAGCGATGGTGGCATCGGCGTTCCGGACCTCGAACGCACGACGCCACGTCGACGGCGCCACCGAATAGGCCAAAGCCCCACGGGAGTGATGGAGCCGGCTGAGGTCGGGTGCGTATCGAGGGGAAGCCTGCATGACCTCAGCGTACCGTATACTTCACTAGTAAAATAGTTCTGAATTAATGTGAAGTTGGTCGCTACGATGGATTTCATGAGCACTGCCCCACGTCCGGATGAGGACTTCACCGATCGCGTTCGACGCGAATGGGCCGAGACCCATCCCGAAGTGGACACGTCACCGATCGAAGTAATGGGTCGCATCACCCGGATCGGATCCCAGGCCCTGCAGCAACTCGACCGCGCCCTGGACGCGAGCGGGGTCTCGCGCGCCGAGTTCGACGTCCTGTGTGTACTCGCCCGCAGCGATCGGCCACTGCGAGCCAGCGAGGTCACCGCCGTGACGATGCTCAGCGGCGCATCCACCACCAAACACGTCGACCGCCTGGCCCGGCTGGGACTCGTGGAACGGCTACCCTTCGAACGCGACGGGCGCGTCGTATTGCTCCATCTGACCGAGTCCGGGCGGAAACTCGTCGACACCGAGTTCCCGCAGCGTGTCGAACGGGACCGGCAATTCCTCGCCGGACTCGACGAGGACGAATGCGCCGTCCTGGCCGGACTGCTCCGGCGGATCGCCGCCAACGTCGAATCCGGGATTCGCCGGTAGTCCCCTCCCCCTCAGGGGATGATCTTCCGGGCTCGAAGGTCGCGGAAGATGTCGAGGAACATCCGCTCGGTCTCGACGTGACGGTGGAAACCCAGCCGGCGCGCCTTGGAACCGTCGGCGATGACGTCGTAGTCCCAGCCGAAGACGAAATCGCCGAATGCCCACGACGAGACGTCCGAGTACGGCGTGGGCTCCAGTCCGTGTTTCGCGACGAGATCGTTCCACACCGGCTCCTTGTCGGCCATGACGACCTCCATCGACATCGGCAGCGGTGGTGCGACATCCAGCTCGAAGAAATTCGCGATCTTCGGCAGCATCTCGTCCCAGCGGAACAGATCCCCGTTGTTGATGTTGAACGCCTGATTCGCGCACTCGGGGGTGGTCGCGGCCCAGACGGTCGCCTCCGCCAGCAGTCCGGCGTCGGTCATCTCGATCAGACTCGTGTACGTGCCCGGCTTACCCGGAAACCGCAGCGGCACTCCGAGTTCCTTCGACATCGTGGCGTAGACGGCAATCACCAGTGCGAGATTCATCGGATTGCCGAGAGCGAATCCGCACACGACCGAGGGGCGGATCGCGGACCACGTCCAGCGCTTGCCGCGCTGACGGTCTTCGAGGAACTGTTGCTGGTCCACGTTGAACTCGGGCGGCATGTGCGGCGGGTCGCTCTCGCGCGCCGGCGTCTTGAACGGTCCGAGGTGGGCGCCGTAGACCTTGTAGCCCTGCATCAGGCTGATGTGCTCGAGCCCGGCAGCCATGGGTTCGAGCGCGTTCACCGTGTTGACGAGCATCGCGACGTTGGGCGCGACGAGCTCCGCCCACGACGGACGGTCCTGGTAGGCGGCGTAGAAGATGTGGGTCACGTCGCGCAGTTCACCCAGCTTGTCGGCGGCGTCGCGCTCGTCGAGCAGATCGACCGCGATGTGCCGCACCCTGCCGGTGTCGGGTCCGCCCCGTCGCGACAGCCCGATGATCTCCCACTCCCCGGTCGCCTCGAGGTGGTCGATCAGATTGCCGCCGATCACCCCGCGCGCACCGACGACCACTGCCACTCTGCGTTTCGCCATCACTCACCCCTATCGACATATCGCGAAGTTGCGATATACCGAGTCAAGCACACATATCGTAAAATCGCGATATAGCGGTACGATAAGTCTGTGAGTGAGCTTCCGGACGCGACCGACCTGGCCCTGGTCTTCAAAGCGCTGTCGAACCCGACCCGCGTGCGCATCCTGCAGTGGCTGAAGGACCCCGACAGCTTTCCCCCGCAGCTCGAACCCGCCGACGAGGTGGGCGTGTGCCTGAAGCACATTCAGGCGAGGGCCGAGGTCTCCCAGTCGACGGCCTCGCAGTACATGGCCGCGCTACAGAGCGCCGGACTGGTCACCAGCCATCGGATCGGCCAGTGGACCCACTACCGCCGCAACGAGGACCGGATCGCCCGGCTGGCCGATCACATCCGCACCGAACTCTGAACGAATCAGGGCATCTCGACGGTTTCGGCGCGCGCGATCTCGTCGAGAGCCCGGCGGACGTAACCGTCGGCGGGAACCTCCGCCGCACTCAGCAGATCGGCGATGACCAGGATCGCGGCCTCCACGGCACGCTCCGGTCTGCGCGGGTTCTCCTCGACATCGGCCACGCCGAGTGCACCGGTCAGCACGGTCACCAGCGAATCGACATCGACGACCGGAAACCAGAGTGCCGCCGCCCGCGCGCAGCGGGTGAGAACGTCCTGCACGTCCTCGCCCGTCAGACCGTCCGGGTGCAACGTCTCGAGGAGTTCCCGGACCACCCCCGCCAGCACCGCACCGACCTGCTCCGCAGGCAGGGCCGCCAGTTCCTCCGTCGCCTCGGTCAGCGCCGACGCGTCCGACGCGCGCCCCGCGACGATGGCGGCGTCGAGCGCTTCGGCGATGTCACGCGCGACAGCAGGCCAATGAGTGGGCCACATCCGGTAGATCCTCTTCTCGTCTTCATCGAACCGACGCTCACTGTGCCATGGGACACCGACAAAACGGCGCACTGTGCCATGGGACACCGACAAACGGCGCACTGTGCCACGGGACACCGACAGTCAACGCAGCCGCTCGATCAGCCGCAGCGCGTCGAACGGCGCGTACCCCTTCATGTCGTTGTCGAAGTACGCGAAGCAGTCGAGGCCCTCCCCGAGCCACCGCTCGAGCTTGCGGGCCCACTCGTCCAGCGCCTCGTCCGTGTAGCCGCTGGCATAGAGCTCCTTGTCGCCGTGCAACCGGGCGTAGACGAAATCGCTCGTCGCCGCCTCGACGTACGGGTACCGGCCTGCCGTGTCGGCGACGACGAATGCGACGTCGTGCGCGCGGAGCAACTTCCTCGCCTCCTCCGTATCGAAACTGGGGTGCCGGACCTCTAGGGCGTGGCGGACGGGCCGATCGGCGTCCGTCTCCGTCCACGCCCTGTCGTCGGTGAGCTTGTCGTCGTGTCGAGACGCGAGCGCCGCGGCATCGGTGGTCGTCCTCGGCAGCTGGTCGAAGAATGCTGCGAGACTCGTCGAATCGAACGCGAGTGTCGGGGGCAGTTGCCACAGCAGCGGTCCGAGCTTGGGGCCCAACGCGAGCACCCCGGATGCGAAGAAGTTCGCCAGCGCCGTCTCCGCGCCGACCAGCCTCTTCATGTGCGTGATGTAGCGACCGCCCTTGACGGCGAACACGAAACCTTCCGGTGTTTCGTCACGCCACTTCGCGTAACTCGTCGGTCGCTGCAACGAATAGAAGGACCCGTTGATCTCGATCGACGTCAATCGCCCCGCGGCGTAGGCCAACTCCTTGCGATGGGCCAGACCGTCCGGGTAGAAGTCACCGCGCCAACCGGGATACGTCCAGCCGGAGATACCTACGCGGGCCTCAGCCATCTCACGACCCTAGCGCCGGAACCTATTGCATGTGGCCCGTCCCGGGAGAACCATGAGAGGACCCCACAATCGAGGAGGCACTGATGCCGAGATATCTCTGGCAGGTCACGTACTCACCCGAAGGCGCGAAGGGACTACTCGCCGAAGGCGGCACCGCACGACGCGACGCGATCACCCAGATGGTCGAAAGCGTCGGGGGCACAGTCGAATCCTGCTACTTCGCACTAGGTGGCCGGGATCTGTTCGTGATCGGTGACGTGCCGGACGACGTCGCGGCCGCCGCGCTCGGCATCCGCACCACCGCCTCCGGTGCGGCGCGGTCCGAATCGGTGGCGCTGCTGACGCCGGAGCAGGTGGACGACGCGGTCCGCCGGGACGCCGAGTACCGGGCGCCCGGCAGCTGATCGACTACCCCTGCGGTAGCGAATATCGTTCTGCAGGATGATGTGCGGCGGAGGAGTCGGTCGATAGCGTCGAGCCATGTCAACTGACCAGGCCAACTCGACATCGGTGAACCCGTTCACCACCGAGTCCGCTCGCCGTGCCCTGTTCGCGCTGAGGGCGTTTCCCGCCGGCCTCGTCTCACTCGGCGCCGCGATGACCGGACGGCACCGCTGGGCCGGGCGGTGGCAGCTCGCTGCCGCCGACTCGAGCGCGTCGGAGCGGATCGACGTGCGTTCGCCGTCGTGGCCGAGCGTTTTCGCCCACTCGGTGCTGTCGCTGCTGATCGGGATGGTGGCCTGGTTTTTCGCGTTCCTCAGCGGGATCGCCGCGTTCCGGGGCCTGTTCTACGGGCTGATCACCGACGGTTCCTACGAGTACAGCTGGGGTGGTCCGACGCTCGCCGGCGCCTGGCTGGTGCATCTCGTCCTCGGACTCCTGCTCGTGCCGGTCGCCGTGTGGATCCTGAAGGCCATCGCCTCTCTGCTGGCCGGACTCACTCGGCGTCTACTCGGCGACGGTGGTCCGGCGTGGGCCGTTCCCGTCGCGCTCGTGCTCGCCGCCGCGGGCGCGCTACTGTTCCGCTCCTGGCTGCACCAGGCCTGAGACCCCGTACTCGAGAACACCGGAATGAATGACGACGACGGAAGGTTGCACGCCACATGACGGAGACCACAGCACAAACCCCGCAGCTCGGACAGTTCGGCGTCTGGCGTCACGCCGGCGGATTGGCGCCCGAGGTGGGTGCGGCGATCGAATCGGCAGGCTACGGCGCGATCTGGATCGGCGGCTCCCCGCCTGCCGACCTCGAGATCGCCGAACGCCTACTCGACGCGACGTCCACGATCACCGTCGCGACCGGAATCGTGAACATCTGGACCGCGCCCGCCGACGAGATCGCGACCTCGTTCCACCGGCTCGAAGCCCGTCATCCGGGGCGCTTCCTCCTCGGCATCGGTGTCGGCCATCCCGAACAGCCCGGGCTGAACTACAGCAAGCCGTACGCCGCGCTCGTGGAGTATCTCGACGCCCTCGATGCTGCCGGTGTCCCAGCGGGACGACGCGTCCTCGCCGCACTCGGGCCGAAGGTTCTGGAATTGTCCGCAGCCCGCGCCGCCGGCGCCCATCCGTACCTGACCACTCCGCAGCACACCCGTGAAGCGCGTGAGCTGCTGGGCCCGGGTCCGGTGATCGCGCCAGAGCAGAAGGTCGTGCTGGACACCGATCCGGAACGCGCCCGCCCCATCGGACGTTCGGCCGTCGAGAATCCGTACCTGCACCTGCGCAATTACGTCAACAACCTGAAACGGCTCGGGTACACCGACGAGCAGATCGAGAACGGCGGCAGCGACGACCTGATCGACGCGCTCGTCGCCCACGGCGACACGCAGTACGTCGCCGGCCGCCTCCGGGAACACCTGGACGCGGGCGCCGATCACGTGGCCATCCAGGTACTCCCCGCCGGCGACGATCCGGTGCCTGCCCTGCGGGAACTCGCAGGCGCGCTGGGACTCTGAGTTCTGCTAACCAAATGGTGTGATGGCGGGTACCGCATACTGAAAGGGGTTCGCCGAAACGGTCGGGGTATGGTCCCCTTCTGAACGGCAGGCAGCACTGAACGCAAGGTAGGAACTGTGCAAGAGCCAACGGCACGTCCGGTCGGCCCGTACGCTTCGGGGCCGCCACCTACAGCCCTGACCGTGCACTCCGCGAGCCTCGATCATTTTCGCGCCGCGGAATTGTGGCGGGCGCTGGTCATCGGCGTGGTCGTCGTCGCCTACACCCTGTTCGCGCTGGTCACCTGGCCTGTCCGACGTCGCGGCCGCACCCTTGCGGACGCGGCGTCGGAGGGCCTGGTCAACGGTTTCGAGGTGCTGGGCCCGACGTTCGTCAAGGTCGGGCAGCTGATGGCGTCGTCTTCCGGCGTGTTCCCCGCCCCGTTGGCCAATGCCTGTCTGCGATGTCTCGACGACGTGCCGCCGGTGCCCGCCCAGGAGGCCCGCCGGGTGATCGAAGCCGATCTGGGGCATCCCGTCGACGCACTGTTCGCGTCGTTCGACGACGTCCCCCTCGCCGCCGCCTCCGTCGCGCAAGTGCACGGCTGCGTTCTCCCCGACGGCAGGGAAGCCGTCATCAAGGTCCAACGCCCCGACATCTTCCGCCGCATGGTGGTGGACCTGCGCACCGCGTACTGGGGCGCGCGGATCCTCGAGAAACTGTTCGAGTTCTTCCGCATCGCCAACGCCACCGCCATCATCCGCGACCTCCACGCCGCCACGATGACCGAACTCAACAGTGCGGTCGAGGCCGACCGCCAGGCCCGGTTCAGGACGAACATCGGGGCGTTCGGCGACAACAAGGGCGTCACCACCCCCGAGGTGTACTGGGACTACTGCGGTCCGCACGTCATCTGTATGGAACGCATGTACGGGCTGCCGCTCGACCGGTTCCCCGACCTCGTCCACATGGACACCCGGATGCTGATCCGCCGCGGCGTCAAGGTGTGGATCGAGTCCGTCATCCTGCACGGCCCGTTCCACGGCGACGTGCACGCCGGGAACCTGTGGGTCCTCGACGACGGACGCATCGCGATGCTCGACTTCGGCATCGTCGGTGAGCTCCCCGAGTCGTGGCGGCAGATCCTGCGCGACATGTTCTACGCGACGCTGATCGACGGCGACTTCTCCCGGATGGCCCGCGGAATCCGGAGCCTCGGCTACGCGACCGACAACGACGCCACCGACGACGAGATCGGACTCCAGGTGGCCGCCGCGCTCGCACCCCTGCTGGGCCGGGACCTCGGCGAGCTGCGGCTCAGCGAACTCATCATGGCGCTCATCGGCATCGGCAAGAAATGGGGCGTCGCCAGCCCCGAGGAACTTGTCCTGTTCGGAAAGCAACTCGGCTACTTCGAGCGCTACGCCACGGAACTCGCCCCCGGCTGGGTGATCGGGCAGGACCTGTTCCTGTTCCGCAACGTCTTTCCGGACGCCGCCGCCACGAAGGCCCTCGAACTCGGGGTCGAACTGCCCGACGAGTGACGCTAGCTCGCGGCGAGGGTTTTATTGCCCGGTCAGTGAATCCAGCACCGAGGCCCGGTGGAGGGGGTGGTCCGGGAGCCGGTCTGGTGTCAGGATCCAGTCGTTGCCCGTCCACGGGTCGGAGACGGTGAGGACCCCGGACGTCGGAACCTGCTGCGCGATGCGTTCGAGCACCGCGACGCCCGGATCCGAATCGGCGGAGGCGCTGTCGCCGACGATGATCAGCGACGTCCCGAGTGCGGGACCGTGATCGGCGAGGTGCACGATCCGGGCGGCGTCCTCGGCGCCGTACCCGTGCGGGAAGTCGCCCAGGATCACCAGCCGCGGCTCCGGCAGGCTGTCGCGGATTCCGCTGCGGGCCGCCATTTCTGCGAGGTCGACGCTCTCGGACAGCGCGGTGAGGCGGGCGGTGATGTCGGAAGCCGACGACACGACGGGCGAAGCCAGCAGAGCACCGAGGGGTTCGGTGAACGTGCGCAGCGAGCCGCTGAGGTCGACCACCTCCAACCGCTGTGCCACCGCAGGTGATGCGACCAGCATGCGCGCCGCCAGCGCCGCGACCACCGGTGCGGCCTCGGCCGGATCGCCGACGATCCAGAGCGGACGCCCCAACGGGTAATGAACGCAGAACGGCACCCGCAGCTCACCGAGGTCGGGTGCGGTCAACTCACCGAGCCTCAGCCCGTCCGTCACGGCGCTGCCGGTGACCGGGCTGGTCCACGCGGCGGACTCGAAGGTGGCCAGCGACCGCGGCAGCAGAGGATCGATGGCGCGGAGTTCGTCGGCCAATTGCGAAGTCTCGCCGTCGAATTTGCGCTGCGCCTCGGCGACGAGGGCATCACACCGCTCCTGCGCCCTGGCCTGCGATTGCACGACCGCCGGACTGTTGCGTGTGGACGGGTCGGCCACCGACTCGGACAGTTCGTCGTCCAGCCGGGCCTGCGCGTAGTCGCGGGAGGATCGGAACGAGGCCGCGGACCGGGCGGCGTCCTCGAAGATCATCCACGCCCTCTCGAACGAGTGGGCCGGGTCGAGCGGGATGCCCGCAGGACCGGGCATCGCCGGAACCTCCTCGGCCACAGCGTGCGCGGGTTCGTCCACCTCGACGCCGTGCCGGGTGACGAGTTCGGCGAGGCCGCCGTCGTATCCCTGCCCGACGGCCCGCACCTTCCACTCGGTGCCGCGCCGGTAGATCTCGAGGCAGATCGCGGCCGCCTCGGAACCGACCAGCGGGACGTCGAAAACGACCAGGGGAAGACCATTTTCGTCGGCGAGCGTGGCCGACAGCCCCTCGCGGGCCAGCGTCGCCGGACCGTTCGGGGACGCCGGATCGACACTGACCACGCAGAGCACGGCCACCGCAGCGGCGTCCACCTCGTCCAGCTGCAGCCGGACCGTTCCGTCCGCGTCGAGTTCCACCCCGGCGGCGCGGCGCTGGTTGTAGAACACGAAATGGTCCGAGGACAGCACGCGGAGATCGCCGTCCACGATCAGCGCGGAGACGTCGATCGGCGTCGCATCGACCGCGCGGAAACGCAGTTCGCGCGACGGCAGCGCGGCGTTCTGCCCCGGAACGAGGTGGACCGTCACCGCCGCCCCTAGACGCCGAGGAAGCGGGCGAGTTGAGGCGCGGCCTCCCCGGCATGCTTGGCCTGAATGCCCTCACCGATGGCCTGCAGCTTCCACTCACCGCCCACCCGGTACACCTTGGCCATCACCATTCCCGTGAACGGCATCCCGCCCTGCAGCGTGAACCGGGCGAGTTCGGCCGACGACGTGGTGTCCACCAGGCGGCAGAAGGCGTTCTTCACCTGCTCGAACGTGTGCCCGCGGTATGACGTCACGATGAACACGATGGTCGAGATGTGCGGCGGAATGCGGGTGAGATCCACGAGGATCACCTCGTCGTCGCCGGCGCCCTCACCGGTGAGGTTGTCGCCCTGATGCCGGATCGACCCGTCCTTCGACGTCAGCTGCCCGTAGTAGGCGACATCGACCATGTTGTTGTCCGCGAACAGGACCGCCGACGCGTCGAGGTCGACGTTGGCGGAACGGTTCCCGAACATGCCGCGCTTCTCGATCGGATCCCAGCCGAGCCCCATCTGGATGTACGTCAGTGCGACGCCACCGTCCTTGCGGAGCGTGACCTTTTGGCCCTTGGAGAGGCTGACCGGTCGCGACTTGGTAAGACTGACCTCGGCCGGAGCAGCGGGCGCGGGGGGTGCAGCGGGGGGTGCAGCGGGAGCCGTGGGCGCAACCGGTGCGGCCGGCGGCGGGTAGGCGGCTTGCGGTGCCGGTGCGGGAGCGGGCGGCTGCTGGACAGGAGCGGCGGCGGGTGCGGGAGCGTCGTCGACGGACACGCCGTGATCGGTGACGAGTGCGGCGAACCCGCCGGCGTAGCCCTGCCCGACGGCCCGCACCTTCCAGGCGCCCTGGCGTCGGTACAGCTCGAGCGCGATGACGATCGACTCGGAGTTCAGTCCCTCGATCTTGTACTCGTACAGCGAGTTTCCGGTGCCGTCCGAGACCCGGGCGGTCGGCGGCGCCGAGCGGCCGAAGTTACTGGTGGCGTCGTCGAGGGTGATGACCGCGCGCACCTGGGCGATGTCGGCAGGCACCGCGCCGAGAGACACCTTCAGCGAGGCCGCCTGTCCGGTGGCTCCGGGGACGAGTCGCACGCCGGGACCGGCCGGCTGGTTGAAGAAGACGAAGTCGGCGTCCGAGCGGACCTTCCCCGAGTCCGTGACGAGCAGCGCGGACAGGTCGGCGGCGGCCGTCAGTTCGAGGGAGACGATGACGTCGTCGACGCTCAGCGGGCCGTTCTGACCCTTGGCTAGCGGAGTGGACACTGCGGTGGTTCCTTCACTGTGGGAGCGTCGGGTTTGTCCCGTTTGGTCTGTTTGCCTACAACCTACAAAAGAGAGCCGACGGCCGTCGTCCCCGCACCCCGCGCGACACGGTCCGCGAACCAGCGCAGGATCTCCTCACCAGCGGCGATACCGCTGCTTCCGGTGACCGACAGGGTCGGATGCTGCCAGTCGATGGTTTCGAGTTCGCCGTGCCGGGGGCGGATGGCGGCGTCGGCCGCACTGAGCATGTTGGCGTCGAGAGCCCCGTCCCCGGCCGCCAGCACGGGCGCTTCCGCCTCGAGCACTCCGTCGTCGACGAGCCTTGCACGGACCTCGGCGACCGCACGACTCTTGCACACCGCGTCGGGCATCGTGTAGATCTTGCGGCCTTGCCGGGACACTCCCCATCCCCGATCCGCGCACCAGTCGTTCCACTCCTCGACGAAGCCGGCCGGCATCGCGTCGAGGTCCACGACCAGGTAGGAGAACAACTCGTCGGCCACCCGGGACGAACGCACCCAGCCGTCGTCGATCCGTCGGCTCAACTCGGCGCCGACCTCCACCAGCGAGGCTCCACCGTCGGCCATCGCGATGTCGACACCCGACCGCCACCGCGCATCGGGCACCCCGTCGACGAGGATATTGCCGCCGTTGGTCGTGATCGCGTACCGCCACGGCGCCCCCGGCAGGTCGATGCGCTGGAACTGGGCAACGGTGCGCGTGGTGGTGGGCACGACCACGGCGGTCGCGGTGAGCTTCCGCAGCATGGCCTCGGCGGCCGACGTGACGTAGGACAGCGGTTTGCCGTCGTACACCTCGACGCACAGCAGGTCCTCGTCGCCGGGCCGCTCGGCCACGTCGCTCTCGGTGACGGCGAGTTCCATGGCCCCGCGCGAGTAGATCATGGTCCGGTCGAGGTCGGTCGCGATCAGCGCGGTCATGTCACATCCTTGATCAGGCCCATGCACGAATAGGCCAGGCCGGGAACCTCTTCGACGGGGACCGCACGCGCGGCGGCGAGGAGCCGGATGTGCGCGTGCTCCGGGGCGTCGAGGTCGCGGACGAGCACCCGCCACGGCACCCGGCGCAGCAGCACGCGGGTGGTTTCGCCGACGCCCGGCTTCACGAAGTTCACACTCGAGATTCCGTACTGCTCCCGAACCGCCTCGACGGACTTCCAGCCGTCCCAGGTGGGGGTGCGGTCCGACCGCAGCAAGTCCTCGACGTCGCTGGGAACGTGTTCACGCACATCCCCGAAGGAGGCGCTGACGGAATCGAGGAGGTGATTGGACACGTCCTCGCCCGCCAGGTGCGCGTAGAACTTGGCGCCGTGGAAGTCACCGGGGCCGATCAGCGTGTCGTTGAGGACGGTCCGCGACACCAGGCCCGACACAGTCGAGTTCAGACACGCCGAGGCGATCAGGAAGTCGTCGCGGGTGCCGAACGTGCGAACGCAGTGCCCGGGATCGGCGAGGACGGCGAGGTCGTCGTCGAACTCGGCGCCCCCGGCTTCGCGGTACTCGGCGAGTGCCTGCGACAACTCGCGGGCGATGGCACCCTTGCCCGTCCATCCGTCGACGAACACCACGTTCGCCGGGTCGTGATGCTGTGCAAGGTAGTCGAGCGCGACGGCGTCGATCCCCCGGTCCCGGACGATGGAGACGGCGTAGTGCGGCAGCGTCAACCCGTGGACGTCGCGCGCCCAGCGGCGCATGAGCACACCCACCGGGGTTCCCGCCCGCGCCAGGGACACGAGAGTGACGTCGCGGCCGCGCTCGGCCAGCACGAGGTCGGTGACCGTCCCCACGGCACGCGCCAGCCGGATGGAGCTGTCCTGCAGCACCTTCTCGAACAGCTCGCGGTACTCCGCATCGGGCTGGTATTCGATGGGCAGCGTTTCCGCGTAGTGGGCTTCACCCGACTGGATGCGGCGCTCCCGCTCGGCGACATCGGCTTCGAGGTCGACGTGCGACAGGTCTTTGAGCAGCCAGCCCACCTCGTCGGCGGCGTACGAACCGAACGCCGGGCCGGTCAGCGGCGCCGTCACGTCGACGCTCCCGCACGCGCGGCGCGCAGCGACCGCGGGTCGGCGCCGGACACGACGGCCAGGAGCACATCCGTCCCCGACGCGGTGAGGACGTCGAGGAATCCGCCGGCCGCCGTGAGCCGGTCGGTGTCGGCCGCGGCGTCGATCACCGCGACCACGACGGCGTCCTCGTCCGGCCACTCGGCGTTGTAGACGAAACGCGGCTGCTCTTCCCCGTTCTCGGGGGCCGTGAAACGGAATCCGCGGCGCAGCGGGTACCCCGGCTGGTCGAGCACGTAGGCGGGTGACCGCGTGGTCGTCTGGAAACGAACCCGGACACCGGACGTGGCGAGCGCGTCCGCGATTCGCAGAGGGAGGTACATCAGCTCCTCGTGTCCGACGACGATCACCGGGCGCTGCGGGTCGAGCCGGTCACGGAGCACCGCAGCCGCCGACGCGACGGCCGCATCGAACTCCTCGGTGTCTTCCTGCAGGAACCCGTGACGCCCGCCCTCCGGAACTGTTGCGGGCCAAGGTATGTCGGCGCGCTCGACGGTCCCGGTTCGCTCACCGACGGGGTTGAGCACCGGATCAGGGAGGGCACCGACCGAGTCGATCAGTCCGTCGGGAAGCTCGGTGCGTCCCACCGCCAGACTCACACTGTCGATCTGCACCCCCAATTCGGCGGCGGCGGCGGCGACAGCGTCCCGGTGGTCCTGCTCGCGCATGTCGACGAGCGACGCCACGACGTAACGGCTGCGCGGGTTCTGCCGGTGTAGCGCTCGGATCGCGTCGACCGCGGTGGCGCCGGTGGAGATCTCGTCGTCCACGAGGACGAGTGGACGATCGCCCGTGAACAACTCGACGGACGTCGGCTGTAGCTGGTGACTGGTCGCGTGCGAGTGCCCCTCCTCGAACCCGGCGGACGTCCCGATCTCGGGGACGTCCCGGCGCGTGGAGTGCAGGTAACACCGGGCGCGCAGCCGGGCCGCGACGCAATGCCCCAGACCTGTTGCGGTCTCGGCGAATCCGAGCACGACGGGATCTGCGTCCGGGCCGAGGAGGTCGGCGACGAGATCACCGAGGCGGTCGCCTGCGCCGATCACGGCAGCCGGGTCGGTGGGCACGTGCTTGCCGAGGACCGTCGAGACGAGCAGATGGGCACGCCGCGGGTTGCGCCGCAGGCCGGGCTCGACGAGTTCGGGGATGGTCAGCCCCGTGTCCGAACCCACGTGGGCGAGCGTCAGCCCCAGATGTTCCGTGGCCCAGGGCACCGCGCGCACGGCGGTGGGTGAGCTCATCGGACGGCCAATGCGGTCAGTAGATCCACGAACGTGATTCCCTCGTTTGTCACGCCGAACACCTTCGCCCGGACGAGTGTCTTCTCGGCCCAGCTGCGGTGCGGGCGCATTTCGTTCATCTTGTTGCGATACCCCGACGCCTGGACGCCGCCGACATTCTCGGCGCCGAGAATGTCGAGCGCGTCGTGGTACTCCTCGTGCGTCACCGCGGACAGCGCGTGCACGGCCGCGACGTGCGTCGGATGGATGACGGTTTTGCCCTGGATACCGTTGGCGCGGTCGAGGGCGATCTCCCGCAGCAGGCCGTCCAGATCCCGGCTGACCAGCTGCTGGCGGAACCGCACCTCGTTGTGCTCCTCGAACGGCGTGGCGCGCAGGGTCGGCCGGAACATCCGCTCGTGGTCGGCGAAGTACTCCCACACGGGACCGGTGATGACGTGTCCGGTGTCGTCGGCGCGGCCCAGGAAGTTGACGATGCCGGCAATCGCGTCCGCGACCACCCGCACGTCGTAGATCGTCAGGTCGCGGTCGCGGCGGATGCCGAACGTGGCACACATGTCGGTGGCGCCGATGCGCACGGCGAGGATCCGCTCGCGGTGTTCGACGAGCAGTGCGCCGATCTTCGCCAGTTCGTCGTCGCGGGTCTCGCGGTGCACCAGTGCGGGCGATTCGAGCACCGGCATCGCATACAGGTGCTTGCCGAGCCGCTCCGATGCCGCGGCCAGCTCGTCGAGGAATACACGTCCCGTCGCACTACCGAACTTCGGAATCACGAATCCGGACAACACCTCGACGCCGGTGGTCAGCAGATCGGCGATCCGCCGAAGGTCCTCGGCGGCCCGCACCCGGACGAACAACTGCATCCGCGCACCACCGTGGACTGCGAGCCGGTCGAGCGCGTCGACGGCGTTGAGCAGCGCCGCCTCCACCTGGTCGTCGGCCACCGCGTCCTCGAGGTCCAGGACCATCGAGCAGACACCGTCACCGGACCGTCGAAGGATGGTGTCCGCGAGGTCGGACCTCGTCGCAGGCACGTACAGCGTCGCGCCCAGCGCGACGGCCAGCACCGTACGATCCTCGTCCGGCCCGAGCGCCTGCGGAGCGTGCAGGAACAGCCGGCCGTGCGTCTCGGGATCGAGGTGGTGGAAGTGCCGAACATGCTTTACCGCAGCCGGCATCATCTCTTCGCTAATGCTCATCGTCCCCCCGTGTCATCGCTGTCCTGTGTGTCCTCTCATCTTCTGAACCACCTCGGCTATGAACGCCGACACGGCATCGAGCTGGGCGACGTATGCCCAGTAGTCGGGATGCCTCCCGGTCAGTGTCCCTGCAATTCGGTCTATCCGCTCGAGCTGAGCGTCGAGGACCGACCCCCATTCCCGCACGAGCCCACGATTGACAGCCAACATCTGGGCGTCGCGGAGACGAAATCTGATCTCGTTTTCCTTGGCCCGCGGGTTTTCGCGGACCGCGCGCAGCAACCGCAGGCGATCGGTGACGCCGTCGACGTTCGCCTCGGCGTCGACCAGATGGGTCCGCGCCGCGGCGGTCAGTTCGAGCGCCCCCTCGGGATTACCCGCGGTCAGAGCCTTCTGCGCCTGCTGCAGATCGGTCTGCGCCTGCTCGATGTGCCTGCGGCTCTCGCGGTCGTTGTGGACGAGATCCGCCGAACTGGCCGCGTTGAACTCGCGCAGCAGCGCGGAGTAGGCGGGCGCGAGGCGTTCCGCCCGAGTCTGCACGGCGGCGATCCTCGTCGTCACCGACGACACCGCGTGAGCGGCGTCCTGCTCTCTGGACGGGGCCGCGGCCAGTGCCTTCTCCAGCGCCGCCGACTCCTCCCGCACGCGCGCCGCCGCTTCGCGGATCGGATTGGCGCCACGGGCGCCCTGCAGCGCCACGACCGCGGCGTCGAGTGCCGCTCCCCGGTCGCGTACCGACGGGTAGCCGGCGTACGCGGCGCCCTCGGTCTGCACCCGCTGCTGCGCGGCGGAGGAGACCTGAAGCGCCTGCTGGGCAACCTGGGGAACGGCCGCCAGCATGGCGGTCGACTCCTCGAGATGGCCGCGATGTGTGCGATAGAACTCGTCGAGGGTCTGGGTTGCCGCGACCAAATGCCGCGTCACCTGCTCGTACGCGGCGGTGGCGGCGGGTGACTGCACGTTCTCGAACTGGTCTTCGGCCGCCAGATACGCCGTTGCGGCCTGGTAGCACCCGTCGCGAACCGGTTCCCAGGCCCGCCGGATTCCGCGTTCCGGAGTCAGCTGTTCCGAGGCGTCCACGGCCGCGGCGGCGATGCTCTGCCGGTTGTCCATATCGAGAAACGCTGCGACCATCGTGTCGTGGGCGCGACGAGCCGAGTCGTCGCCCCGGGCTCTTCCTCGGAAGCGTCCCGCCCATCCGCTCGTCACGTCCTGAATCGTACTGGTCGGGCCGACAACCCCGAGTGGTCCGGAATTGCCTGTGCACAAACCTGTGGACAGTTCGCGGGATGGGACAAGTCGGACAAATTCATTATCGTGGTGTTGCACGACGAACCCGGAACTTCGACAGTTGTCGAGGGTCCACCCACCTCCTCTCGAAAGGACCCCTGAATGGGCGTCAGCTTGACCAAGGGCGGCAATGTTTCTCTCACGAAGGAGGCGCCGAACCTGACCGCGGTGGCTGTCGGACTCGGATGGGATGCCCGCTCGACCACCGGCACCGACTTCGACCTCGACGCCAGTGCCATCGGTGCGGGTGCCGACAAGAAGGTCGTGTCGGACCAGCACTTCGTGTTCTTCAACAACCTGCGTTCCCCCGACGGCTCGATCGAGCACATCGGTGACAACACCACCGGTGCGGGCGAGGGTGACGACGAGGTGATCAACGTCAACCTGGCGGCGGTCCCCGCGAACATCGAGAGCATCCTGTTCCCCGTCTCGATCTACGATGCGGAGACCCGTTCGCAGTCGTTCGGTCAGGTCCGCAACGCCTACATCCGCGTCGTCGACCAGGCCAACGGCACCGAGCTCGCCCGCTACGACCTGTCCGAGGACGCGTCGACCGAGACCGCTATGGTTTTCGGCGAGCTGTACCGCAACGGTGCGGAGTGGAAGTTCCGCGCCATCGGACAGGGCTACGCGTCCGGGCTGGCCGGTATCGCCCGCGACTACGGCGTCAACGTCTGACAGTCGTCACGTTCTCCAGCCGGGGGAGGGTTTCACGGCCCTGACGTGAAACCCTCCCCCGGTGCTCGTCCACCTGCAGTAGCCACCCTGCATGCCCACTAGAGAAAGGCCACGCTTCGTGGTTCTGCGAATATTCGGTCTCTCCTTCGCCGTGACGGTGATTTCCATCATCGTTGCGGCGCTCTACGGAGGCCCCCAGGCCGTCCTCCTCGTGGTGATCCTGTCGATCCTCGAGATCTCACTGTCCTTCGACAACGCCGTCATCAACGCCACCGTGCTCCGCCGGATGAGCGAGTTCTGGCAGAAGATCTTCCTCACCGTCGGCATCGTCATCGCGGTGTTCGGTATGCGTCTGGTCTTCCCCCTCGTCATCGTGTGGCTCGCGTCCGGCCTCGGCCCCGTCGCCGCCCTCGACCTGGCTCTCAACCCGCCTGCCGACGGTGCCGCGTACTTCCCCGACGGCAGCGCCAGCTACGAAACGCTGCTCACCGACGCGCACCCGCAGATCGCGGCGTTCGGCGGCATGTTCCTGCTGATGCTGTTCCTCGGCTTCATCCTGGAAGAGCGGGAGATCACCTGGCTGTCCTGGCTGGAGAAGCCCCTTGCCCGCGCGGGCAAGCTCGACCAGCTGGCCGTCATCATCGCCGGCGCCCTGCTGCTGATCACCGCCGCGTACATCGCCCCCGCGGACACGGTCTCCACGGTGATGATCGCGGGCGTCCTCGGCATGGTCACCTACATCGCCGTCAACGGTCTCGGTGAGTTGTTCAACACTCCGGGGGAAGACGAAGACGGAGAACTGGTCGAAGGGTCCAAGGGCGGACCGACCGAGCTGGCCAAGGCCACCGGTAAGGCCGGGTTCTTCCTGTTCCTCTACCTCGAGGTCCTCGACGCGTCGTTCTCCTTCGACGGTGTTATCGGCGCGTTCGCGATCACGTCCGACCCGATCATCATCGCCCTCGGCCTCGGCTTCGTCGGCGCGATGTTCGTCCGTTCCATCACGGTGTTCCTGGTCCGCAAGGGCACCCTGTCGGACTACGTGTACCTCGAGCACGGCGCCCACTGGGCCATCGGCGCACTGGCCGTGATCCTGCTGGTGTCCATCGGCTACCACGTCAACGAGAACGTCACCGGACTCGTGGGCGTCGCCCTCATCGGTGCCGCCTTCATCTCCAGCATCGTCCGCAACCGCAAGGCCGTTGCAGCGGCCGGCGCAGTGGAAGACGACGTGGACGAGCAGGACCCGGTGTCCGTCGGCTAGGTTCTGCCTGTACTCACATCCAGCGGCAGTGCTCGTGACTCGGTCACGGGCACTGCCGCTCGACACTGGAAAGGGCACCCATGGGGCGGCTGCTCGACAAGTCGAAGAAGGTGGTGGAGGCGCAGCTCGCCGGAACCACCATCCGGGCGATACAGGGTTCGATGATCGCCTACGAGGGCAATGTCAGTTTCAAGTCGGCAGGTTTCGGTGGCGGTGACGGGGTGCTCGCCGGGATGAAGCGGCGTGCCACGGGCGAGGCGCTGTCGCTGATGGAATGCTCCGGCCACGGTGTCGTGTACCTCGCGGTGGGCGGTCAGTACGTCTCCGTCGTCGACTTGGCGAACGAGACCCTGCAGGTCGAGTCGCAGCAGCTTCTCGCGTTGAGCGGCAACCTGAACACCAACGTCACGTTCACCGGACTGCGCGGCGGGGTCGGCGGTCAGGGCCTGTTCACCACGACCGTCTCCGGCCAGGGACAGGTGGCGCTGCTGTCGGCCGGCGGGCCGCTCATCCATCTCGAGGTGTCGCCGCAGTACCCGCTGGTGGTCGATCCCGACGCGTTCGTCTCGGCGCGCGGACAGGTGACGCAGTCGTTCGTGACCGACGTGTCGTGGCGCAACGCCGTCGGCCAGGGCAACGGTGAGGCCTTCTCCCTCAGGTGGGACGGTCACGGCGTCGTCTCCATTCAACCGGCAGAGCGGTGAGCCCCATGGTCTTCTCGAAAGTGAACTCGAAGGTCGTCAAGGTCGACGTCGGCGCCGCCGGCGGTGTGGTGGCCCGCACGGGCGCGATGCTGTTCTACACGGGTCAGGTCCAGTTCTCGCCGCATCAGGTGCCGGGTTCCCAGTCGATGGCGGGCATGGGTGGATTCACCCGGATGGCCGGACGCATGATGCAGGGCGAGCACGAACGCACGATGCTCGCGCAGGGGCAGGGCGAGGTGCACTACGGCCACGCCGGGCTAGAGGTGCACGTCGTCGACATGTCGCAGGGCGGTGCGCTGTGTGTCGAGGCGTCCCGGCTGCTCGCTCACAATGCGGGACTGCAGAGTTCGGTGATCTCCGTGACGAGTCAGGGCGGCGGCGGCGGACGCGGCATGCTCGGCGCCCTGCGTGGCGCTGCGGCAGGCGCCCTCGCCGGTACCGGGATGTTCACGACGCAGCTGTCCGGGTACGGGTCGGCGGTCCTCCTCGCGCACGGCGGCTTCATCGAACTCCCTGTGGGTGGACCGAATCCGGTGTTCGTCGACCCCGACGCATTCGTCGGCACGTACGGGAGCGTCCAGGTGGAACTGAAATCCGCCGTCGGCTGGCGCGAGGCCATGGGCCGCGGCGTCGGGGAAGCGATGCAATTGCAGTGCACCGGTCAGGGCATCGTCTACGTTCAGGCTTCGGAGGAGAAACTGTGACCGCCATCCACAATCCGTCCACTCTCGGCGCCAGCGACAACATTCCCGACAACAGTTACGCGTTCTGCATCGACCTCACCGCGCCCTGGTTCATCCGCAAGGGTGCGATGATCGCCTACTACGGGCAGATGCAGTTCCAGGCACTGACCCACGGATTGCACGGCGCCGCACTGCACATGGTCGCCAACCAGTTCTCCGCGCCGCTGTACATGGGCGACTACGCGGTGGCCGAAGGATTCGGGAAGCTGATCATCGGCGACCGCGGCTACGACATCAACTCGTACGACCTCGACGACGGCAACCTCACGATCCGGGCGTCGAATCTCCTTGCGTTCGAGCCGGGTCTGGCCCTGAACCAGTCCATCGTGCCGGGCTTCCTGACGCTCATCGGGACCGGCAAGTTCCTTGCGTCGTCCAACGGCCCGGTGATGTTCGCCGAGCCGCCGCTGCGGATCGACCCCGAGGCGCTCGTCGGGTGGGCCGACTGCCCGTCCCCGAGCCACCATTACGACCAGGGGTGGATCAGCAACTTCCTCGCGGCGGGCGCCCACATGATGGGAATCAACTCCGGGGAGGAACGGCAGTTCGACTTCACCGGCGCCGGAACGGTTCTGATCCAGTCGAGCGAGAAGGTCCTCAGCGACACGCATGTCGTGCGCAGCATCGAGGGCCAGATCCACGGCCTCACCCCGAGCGGTCTGCAACGGCTCAACGGCGTGATCGCCGCCAAGCTGGCGGAGCAGCCGCGCTGACACCGAGGAGATTGACAGACTGAGCGAAGAGTTTCAGCAGGGACGGGCAGCAATCTGGTCTGTGTCAGGAAGTTCTGACACCGCATCCGATACGTTCCAGGAGGAACCGCATGAAGTCCGTCGTGACCAAGGCCGTCGCAACCGGTGGTATCGCCCTCGCAGCCCTCGGCATCGGAGCCGGCGTCGCCAGCGCCGACCCGGTGGGCCACAACCCCGTCCCCGCCCAGCAGCAGCAGGCACCGCAGCCTCAGCCGCAGCAGCAGCACGCTCCGCAGCAGCAGGCACCCGCGCCGAGCCCGCACGGATTCTGGTTCTTCGGCACCTGGGTTCCCCTGCCCTGATCTGCGTTCCCCTCGCAGGACGAACGTGCCCTTCGACGCTCCCACGGCGCCGAAGGGCACGTTCGTATGTCTACCGGGTGGGTCGCATACTCGGATTCGGGCCGAGAGTGATCGTCCGCGTTCTCGGCAGGAGTCCTATTTCCTTCCACCCCGCGGTCAGCGTGATCGTTCCCGACTCCGGGTAGTCGCTGATCCAGTAATGCGGCGCGGAATGATACTCGGACGCGTCAGCGGCATCGGACTTCGACGTCGAATGCGGGTGGCGTGGATCAGCGACACCCTCCATATCGTCGACATGCACGTTCACCGCGAGATACGACCACCGAGCCGACGGGTCGTCGGGATCGTCCAGTGGACGCGTCTCGTGGCGCGCCAGATCAGCGGATCTGCCTCTCGCCGTCAGCTCGATGCGCAGCAGCATGCCCGTCGGGTGCGCGACGACCTCCGCCAGGCGCAAGCTCAGGTCGCGGCTCGTCACGAGCTCCACCGGCCCGTGCACCACGATTCCCTCCGTGGCAGGCGGCGGTGCCGCCGGCCACCGTCTCCTGCGCATGACTCAATCGTCCCACCGGCTCCGACCGGCTGCCACAGCTACGTTCTGCACACTCAGGGCAACTGGGCCATGCCGTACACCTTCGTCGCGCGGACCCGGAGTACCTGCCGGTGCTCGGACACCATCGCGCGGCGGAACTCCTCCCAGTCGTCGTGCTCTTTTCCGGACGCGAGCCGGAACACGTCGACGAGCTCGTCCGCCGCCGCGTCGTTCGGATCCGCCGCGACCGCGCTCAGTTCCGCGTCTCCCTCCACGACCGCGTAGCTCCAGAAGTCGGTCGCGCTGACGTGCAGCGAGACCCGCGGGTCGCGGGCGGCGTTCCGGGTCTTGGCCCGATCTGCCGTCACCGACACTCTCGCGGTCTGCGTGCCGGGGTCCCAGGCATAGATCACGTTGGACAATTGCGGGCGCCCGTCGCGTTTGATCGTCGCGAGGACCGCACGGTTGTGTGCGGCAACGAGGTCGAGAAGTGGGCGCCGGTCGTCATTCGCATCGAGGATCATGACTCACCCAACCACGGTCACCGCGGAGGTGTTCCCGGCACTGCGGCGATGATCGTCGACCTCCATCGTCGCGTGGCGGACGGGAGAGCGCTACCACGTTGACCGCCGCTCCGAGCGGCCTGGTCTGGATCGCCGCGATCGGACTCGTCCTGGCGATACAGGGCGCCGCTCCTACCGACGAGTAGGCTGACGTTTCGCAAAATCATTGGCCGATAACGTGTTCCAGGACATTGCCGGCTACTCACCGGTAGGCATTCTCGTGTGGGATCTACGGTTCTACTCGGGTACGCTCTCGTGATCCCGAGCCGGAAGGACCACACGTGAACGACTCATATCTCGTCATCGGCGAAACCACCGTGGCCCGACGGGTCTGTGCGTCCCTCCGCGAAAGGGACTTTCACGTACGCCATCTCGTCGCCCCCGACGACGACGAGCTCCGCCTGGCGATGGCGGACGAACCTTGCGGGATGGCCGTACTGGTGCGCGACGACGTCGTCGCACTGCGCTACGCGCTGGCCGCGGCGCACATCTCGGCGTCGATCCCGTTGGTGGTGACGATCTTCGACCGCACGGTCGCGGACCAGCTGTCGCAGCTCCTTCCGCAGTGCGAGGTGACGTCACCTGCAGACCTGGCCGCCCCCACGCTCGCCGGTCCGTGCCTGGAACCCGAACTCGTCGCGGCCCGGCACGCGGGCGAGCACATGTTGACGGTCCGCATGATCGACGGCCACCCCGAGGGCGCCCACGTCGACCTGCCCCGGCGGAGCTGGTGGCGCACCGCGGCGACCGGCGCGACCGGACTGTTGCGCTCGCACGACATCGGCACGCGCATCCTGCTCGGTGGGCTCGCCGGGCTCCTCGCAGTGCTGTTCGCCGACTGGCTGTGGCTGATGCTCGGCCAGCACGTGGCACCGCTCGACGCGTTCAACGAGGCGGTGCGCGTGGTGACCACCGTGGGTCCGGGAACCGACACCCACGGCAGCCCCGCCTACGCGGTGTTCGCCTCGGTGGCGATGCTGTTCACCGTCGTCTTCACGGCCATGTTCACCGCCGGAATCATCGAGCGCCTGCTCGGCCCCCGGCTGGTCGGCCTGGTGGGCAGCCGCGTCCTGCCCCGCTCCGGCCACGTCATCGTCGTCGGCCTCGGCCAGGTCGGGCTCCGGCTCTGCCGGGAACTACAGGCTCTCGGTGTCGCGGTGGTGGGCGTCGAACGCGACCCCCACGCCAAGAACCTGCGGCTCGTGCGGTCGATGAACATCCCGACCGTCGTGGGGCACGGTGGTGACCGTGAACTCCTCGAGCGACTGGGTGTGAGCCGAGCTCTCGCGCTGGCCGCCGTCGGCTCCGACGACCTGGACAACATCGCGGTGTCCGTGGCGGCGCAGGCCGTGTCACCCGGACTGCGGCTGGTCCTGCGGGCCGGTGAGCAGGAGGCGATCGCGGAGACGCGGTCGTTGCTGCGGCTCGGGATCATCCGCGACGTCACCAGCCTGAGCGCCACGTACGTGGTGGCCAAGCTGATCGGCCTGCAACCGCAGGGGGTCGTCGCGGACGGCAGCCACCTCTACCTGGAGGTGCCGACGGCGGACACGTCCGAGCCCGTCTTCACCGAGCTGCCCATGTCGCCGCGGATGAGCTGCCGGCACCTCGTCACCGCGTAGCGACCTAGCCGGTCACTGCCAGCGCGTCGATCTCGACGAGCATGACCTCGTGCGGGAGGTCGACGAAAACCGTGGTCCGGCACGGCAGCTGTCCGCTCGGCACGTTCTCCGCGATGAATTCTCCGTACACGTCGTTCATCGCGGCGAAGTCGTCGCGGGTGGTGAGGTAGACGCGGAACATCAGCACGTCCTCCACGCTCGCGCCGCCGGCTTCGAGGATCGCCTTGACGTTCTCGAGCGTGCGACGGGTCTGCTCGCGCACGTCGCCCTCCGCGATGTACTTGTTGGTGACGGGGTCCATCGGACCCTGCCCCGACACCTGGAGCATGTTGCCCTTCTTGATGCCCTGGCTGAACGTGTGCGCGGGGGCGGGGGCGCCTTCGGTGCGGATGACGGTGGTGTCGGACATATCGATTCTCCTGTGTGTCGTTACTTTTCGGGTGGACGGGGGACGGTCAGGGCTGGGCGCGGTATCCGCAGTCGCGGGAGATCCGCGCCCCCACTGCCTGAAGGGGTTCGAGCAGGTCGAGGACGCGTTCGTAGCTGAGCACGACGTCGGGCACCGAGACGGAGACGGCGGCGACGACGCGGCCGGACGCGCCGCGGATGGGCACCCCGATGCAATTGACGGACGGCTCGTTCTCCTCCTGATCGTGCGCCCAGCCCTGCTCCCGGACCAGACGGATCTCGTCGAGGTAGCGTTCGGGCGTCGTGATCGTGTTGGCGGTGCGGGCGGAGAAGTCCATCGAGTCGACGATCGGCCGCAGTTCCGAATCCGGCAGGTCGGCGAGAATCACCTTCGCGACGGCGGTGGAATTGAGGTTGGCGCGCAGTCCGATTCGCGAGTACATCCTGATCTGATCGTGCGATTCGAGTTTGTCGATGTACACCACGTCACCTCCTTCCATCGCCGCGAGGTGCGTGGTGCGCCCGTATTCGCGGTTGAACGCGACGAGGTGCGGCGACGCGATGCGCCGCACTTCCCGTTGATCGGTGGCCTGCGCGGCGAGCTCGAAGATGCGGGAACCGAGGTGATACTGGTTGCTGTTGTCGCGGAACGTGAACCGCTCGTCGGACAGCGTTCGCAGCAACCGGAGCACGGTGGTCTTGTGGACCCCGGTGGATTCGGCCAGCTGGTCGAGATTGGCGGGACCGTTGCCGAGTTGCACCAGCAGGTGCAGGGCGCGGGAGACACTCTGACTCATCCGTTCACTCCACTTCCTCGGGGGGAGAAACCGTCGGCGGTGACGCTCGTTGCCGCCCAGTCCGATTCGGAGCACCGGAGCAGCTCGTCCAGCAGTTCGGCGGGCGGCGGGGGTGCCGAGTCCGCTGCCACCGTCAGAGTGGCGGCGGCACCGATGTGCCCGCGGCGCAGGCACCGCGCCTGATCCTCGCCGCGCACCACCCCGCTGAGATATCCGGCGGCGAAGGCATCGCCCGCTCCGACGGGTTCGACGACGTCGACGCGCAGCGCGGGAACCGCCACACTGCGGCCACGTCGGTCGACGGCCAGCGCCCGGTGCGCTCCGTCCTTGACGACGACGGTGGCCGGGGCGGGCAGGATGAGCCGCAACTCGTGCGGATCCGCGGTGCCGAGAACGCGCAAGGCCTCGTCCGCGCCGACGAGAACCAGATCGGCGAGATTCGCCAGTTCCACGACCATCCGCGGGTCGCCGTCCGGCCACAGTTGTTCACGCCAGTTGACGTCGAAGCTGACCACACCGGAGATTCCCGACCGGTCGCGGAGCAGTCGCCGCATCAGCGCGAGGCACGAATCGGACAGGGCCGGTGTGATTCCGCTGCAGTGGACCACGGCGGCGCGGCCGAACAGATCCGCGACGGCCGGCGTGTCGAGGAATCCGGGATCCATGGCCGACGCCGCCGAACCGGCCCGGGAATACAGGCTGTCGGTTCGCGGCTCGCCGTGCTCGTCGAGGGCGGTGGATTTCGAGTAGTGCCCGGTGGGCCTGTCGGGATCGACCTCGATCGCGCGGACGTCGACACCCCGCGCCTGCAGTTCGGTGCGGATGAGGGTGCCGAACTCGTCGTCGCCGAGCCGTCCGACCCAGGCGGCGGGTATGCCCAGCGCGGCGAGTCCGGCGGCGACGTTCGCCTCGGCGCCGGCCAGGTGGAGTGTCGAGTCCGGGGCCACCAGGACCATCGCCTCACCGAGGCACGCGACACCGGACTCGGGGGTGGGGGTCGATTCCTGCACTTGTTACCTCTACGACTGCTCGGACCGGCACTGGGGTTGCGTTTCGAGAGCCCTCGCCCCGGCGATGCATGCCACACCGGACCGTTGACGATGACCCAGGCCAATGCTAGACATAGGTGACTCAAAAACGCAATCACCGTTGCATAGAGCGCAACGTAGCACTTCACGGCCCTCCCTCCGATTGCAGGCCTGCCCCCCAGAACCCGAACGACAGGATCGACGATGACGATCAGCGGACCGGACACACTCGATTCCGGCGCCTTGGCGGAGCTCGACGAGCTGCGCTTGTCCGACGTGGACAAAGCCCTCCCCTCCGCGGCGAACGGCCTCACCAAGACCGAGTTCCTCGGAACGCAGCCGAGGCTGTCCGCCTTCAGCACGCCCGTCATGGTCCTCGACGAGACGGCCATCGCCGGCAATCTCGACACGATGGCGGCCTGGTGCGAGGCGCACGGGGTCGACCTCGCGCCGCACGGGAAGACGACGATGTCTCCGGTGCTGTGGGACCGGCAGATCCGCAGCGGCGCGTGGGGCATCACGCTCGCGAACTTCGGTCAGCTCCGGGTGGCGGTACGCTTCGGCGCGCGCCGGGTGCAGATCGCGAACTCGCTCGTCGACCCGACCGCGCTGCGGTGGCTGGCCGAGCAGATGGACGCGAACCCGGAACTCGAAGTCCTGATGTGGGCCGACTCCCCGCAGACGGTCGACGCGATGACCGCGGCGCTCGCGCACGTCACGGTGGTCCGTCCGATGCCCGTACTCGTCGAACTCGGCGGAGAGGGAGGACGCACCGGCGCGCGAACCGTGGCCGAGGCAGTGGAGGTGGCCGAACGTATCGGTGAAAGCCCCGCACTGCGGTTGGCCGGTGTCTCCGGTTACGAGGGCGCCCTCGCACACGACGCGTCCGAGGAGTCCCTCACCCGGGTCCGCACGTATCTCCGGTCGATGGCCGAACTGCATCGCCGACTGGAGGCCGAGGGCCGCTACCCCGAGGGTCAGGACGTGTACGTGACCGCGGGCGGCAGCGCCTACTTCGACGTGGTCGCCGAGGTGCTCGCCGAACTTGCCGGTGGCAGAACCAAAGTGGTGGTCCGCGCCGGCGCATACATCATCCACGACGACGGCTTCTACACCGGGATCTCACCGTTCGGCCGCAGCGAAGACAGGCAGGCACGTCGACTCACGTCGGCGATGCACACGTGGGCCCGGGTGGTGTCCCGCCCCGAGCCGGGCCTCGCCCTGCTCGACGCCGGCAAGCGCGACGTCCCGTTCGACGAAGGACTCCCCACCGCGCAGACCGTCGCCGGCCAACTCGGGGCGACGCCGCGGCCCCTCGTCGGCACCGAAGTGACCGCCGTCAACGACCAGCACGCGTTCCTCCGGCTCGATCCCGCACGGCCCGAACACGATCTGCGTGTCGGGGACGTCGTCCGGCTCGGTCTCTCGCACCCGTGCACCGCGTTCGACAAGTGGCGCTGGATTCCCGTCGTCGGCGACGACTCCGACGATCCGGTCGTCGTCGACCTGATCCGCACCTTCTTCTGATCCCCGGCCGAGGACTCACATCATGACCACACTGATCCGCTCCGCCACCGTCGTCGACGGTTCGGAGGCGCCGACGTACCGCGCCGACGTGCTCGTCGACGGAGACCGGATCGCCGAAATCTGGCCCGAGGCAGTTCACTCCGAGACCGGACGCCCTCGCGCGGATCGAGTGATCGACGCCGACGGCCTGGTGCTCGCGCCCGGTTTCATCGACATGCACGCCCACTCGGATCTGCAGATCCTGCTGAACCCCGAGCACCCGTCGCGGATCACCCAGGGCGTCACCACCGAGGTACTCGGGCAGGACGGGCTGTCCTACGCACCCGTCACCGACGACGTGCTCGCGGTGGTCCGGCGCAAGATCGCGGGGTGGAACACCGATCCCTCGGATTTCGACTTCTCCTGGCGGAGCGTCGGCGAATACCTCGACCGACTCGACCGCGGTATCGCCACCAACGTCGCGTATCTCGTCCCGCACGGAGTGGTCCGGGCCCTGGTGGTCGGCTGGGACGACCGGCCGGCGACACCGTCGGAGATCGAGGAGATGCAGCGGATCGTCGCGCAGTCCATGGCGGAGGGTGCCGTCGGGTTGTCCGCGGGACTGACCTACACGCCGGGGATGTACGCGGACAACGAGGAGCTGCTGGCACTGTGCCGGACCGTCGCCGAGTACGGCGGCTACTTCTCCCCGCACCACCGGTCCTACGGCGCCGGCGCCATGGAGGCCTACGCCGAGATGGTCGACCTGACGTCGCGGGCGGGGTGCGCACTGCATCTGGCTCACGCCACGCTGAACTTCGGACCCAACAAGGGCCGCGCCCCGGAACTGCTGGCCCTGCTCGACACGGCCGAATCCGCCGGCGCGGACATCAGCCTCGACACCTACCCCTACCTTCCCGGCGCCACCACGCTGTCGGCGATCCTGCCCAGCTGGGCGTCGGCGGGCAGCATGGAACAGACGCTCGATCGGCTCCGGGATCCGGTTGCCCTCGAACGCATCCGGGAGCATCTCGAGGTCACCGGCTCCGACGGCTGCCACGGGGTGATCGCCGAGTGGCACACGCTCGAGATCAGCGGCGTGCAGAACGCGGAACTCGACGACTACGTCGGGAAGACCGTCGCGGACATCGCCGTCGCCGAGAACCGCGACCCCTTCGACGTGTGCATCGACATCCTGATCCGCGACCAACTCGGCAGCGGCATCCTGCAACACGTCGGCCACGAGGAGAACGTGCGCGCAATCATGCAGCACCCCCGGCACACCGGCGGCAGCGACGGACTGCTGGTCGGCGCAAAACCGCACCCGCGCGGGTGGGGAACGTTCGCTCGCTACCTCGGGCACTACAGCCGCGACCTCGGCCTGATGTCCCTCGAGGAGTGTGTCGGTCACCTCAGCGGCCGAGCCGCGACGCGGTTGCGGCTCGTGGATCGCGGATTCGTCCGCCGCGGATACGCCGCTGACCTCGTGCTCTTCGATCCGGACACGGTCAGCGACACCGCGACCTACGCACAGCCGCGCCAGGCGGCGGCCGGTATTTCCCACGTATTCGTCCGCGGCCACCTCGCCCTCGAGGACGGCCGCCTCACCGGCGCGACCGCCGGAAGATCGTTGCGCCGCGAAGAAGGAGGAGCAGTTCGATGACCGAGATCGACATCTTGCGTGCCGACCGGGTACTGACGGTGGTGCGAGCGGAAACCATCCCCGACGCCGCAGACCTGTGCCACGCACTCGCCGAGGGCGGAATCCGGACGGTCGAGCTGACGTTCACCACGCCCGAGGTGCTCCATCATCTCGGTCGCGCCGCCGACGCCGCAGCCGCGGCAGGCAGCATCCTCGGCGTCGGAACCGTGATGACCGGCGATCAGGCCGCCGCCGCGATCGACGCCGGCGCCCGGTTCCTCGTGACCCCCGGCATCCGTCCCGACGTCGCGAAAGTCGCGACAGGGCGGTCGATTCCCGTGTTCCTCGGCGCGTTCACTCCCACCGAGGTGGCCATGGCCGTCGATCTCGGCTCGGCCGCGGTCAAGATCTTCCCCGCCAAGCGGCTCGGCCCCGACTACCTGTCGGACCTGCACGGCCCGTATCCCGGCGTGGAACTCCTGCCGTCGGGCGGGATCAACGATTCCAACGCCCGCCAGTTCCTCGACGCCGGCGCGCTGGCCGTGTGCGCGGGCACCAGCGTCGTCCCACCGTCCAGCGTCGCGGCAGGCAACTGGACCGACATCACCGACCGCGCACGATCGTTCGTCGCCGCGCTCTCGAACTAGTCCCACTCTCGCCCGACCCCACCACCTCCCCTGGAGACGCAATGACGTCGTTCGTCGACTGGCTGCAGCACGACACAGCCGGACTACTCACTCTCGCGGCGATATCCATCGCCGTGCTGTTGATCCTCATCATCAAGCTGAAGCTCGAGCCGTTCATCGCGCTGATCGTCGTCGGCGTCGGCGTCGCGCTCATCGCGGGAGTGTCGGTGGTCGAACTGGTCGGCACACCGACGTCGGCGGCCGACTCGATTCTGGAGAAGGGGTTCGGCGGCATCCTGGGGCACATCACGCCGATCATCGGCCTGGGCACCGTCCTCGGCGCGATGATGGAACGCTCCGGCGGTGCCGACGTCCTGACCGAACGGCTACTGAAGTTGTTCGGGCCCAAGGGCGCTCCGCTCGCGATGGGTGTCACCGGCCTCGTCCTCGGTATCCCGGTCTTCTTCGACATCGGCATCTTCATCCTCGCCCCGCTCGTGTACGTGGCGGCGAAGCGCGGCGGCAAGTCGCTGGTGATGTACGCGATGCCGATGCTCGCCGGCCTGTCCATGACCCACGCGTTCCTGCCCCCGCACCCGGGACCCGTCGCCGCGGCCGGTCTGCTGCACGTCGACATGGGCTGGATCATCATCATGGGCCTCGCTTGCGGTATCCCCGCCTGGTTCGTCAGTGGCGTCGTCTGGGGTAGCTGGATCGGCAAGCGCGTGATCATCGAGGTCCCGGACGAGTTCATCCCGGAGGAGAAGGAAGCCGACAAGAACCCGCCGCCACTATGGCTGATCTCGTTCATCATCCTCGTGCCGATGGTGCTGATCCTCGGTGCGACGGTCGGCAACGTGGTCCTCGAAGAAGGCTCGACACTACTGTCCGTCCTCATCTTCCTCGGCACACCCACGATCGCATTGACCATCGCCGTCCTGCTGGCGCTGTACCTGCTCGGGACCCGGCGCGGAATCACGGCGCAGGAGATCGGTGCGATGTCCGCGGCGGCGTTGAAACCGGTCGGCATGATCCTGCTGGTCGTCGGCGCCGGTGCGTTCTTCGGCGCGGTGCTGCGGGCCACCGGAGTCGGGCAGGCCCTGGCCGACTCGATGGACGCACTCGGCCTCCCGGTCATCCTGTCCGCGTACCTGATCAGCTGCGCCCTCCGCATCGCCCAGGGCTCGGCGACCGTCGCCATCGTTACCACCGCAGGCGTCATCGAACCGTCGATCGCAGCCGGAAATTATTCGTCCCCGCAGATCGCCCTGATCGTGATCGCCGTGTCGGCCGGATCCATCATCGCCAGCCACGTCAACGACGGCGGATTCTGGATCGTGTCACGGTATTTCAACATGTCGGTGAAAGACACTCTGAAGACGTGGACGGTGCTCGAAACCATCCTGTCCGTGGTGGGCTTCGCGATGGCCTCGCTGATCTGGGTGCTGGTCTAGCTCCCGGAGTCCGCGTCGCGCAGCACCCGCGCCGCACCGGCGAACGTCCGCACCTGCCGGTCGTCCCAGACATGGGCAGGCACACCACCACCCAGCAGTGTGCGGACGAGTGCGGGGTCGTCGCCGATCGGCACGTCGCTGCCCGCGATCACGATGTTGCCGTAGCGGCGGCCCTTGAGCATGGCGGGATCGGCGATGACCGTGGTGTGCGGAAACACGCTGCCGATGGTCGCCGCCTCCCGGCGCGCCAGGACGAGGTCGCGGGTGTCGCCGCAATTGACCGCGTAGATCCCGCCGGGCGCCAGCACCCGGCGCACGTGCCCGGTGAACTCCGTCGTCGTCAGCGGCGTCGGAGTCGTGTTGCCGGCGAACACGTCGCGCACGATCAGGTCGCGGCTGGACTCCGTCAGCGTCTCGGTGACCGCCCGCGCCTCACCCACCCGCAGTCGCAGCAGTGGTGCCCGCGGCAGGTCAAACCATTCGCGCACCAACTCGGCGAGCCTGCCGTCGAGTTCGACCACCACCTGCCGGGCGTCCGGATACCGGGCGGCGAGATGCCGCGCGAGTGAGCAGGCACCGCCACCGAGGTGCAGGGACCGCACCCGCTGGTCCGTTCCCCAGTGCGAAGCGACCAGTTCGGCGATCCACCGCATGTACTCGAAATCGAGGTGCGTGGGATCCGACAGGTCGATGTGGGAACTCTCGACCCCGTTCACCTTCAGCACCCAGCCGTGCGGGTTGAGGTGGTCTTCGGTGAGTTCGCACGTGCCCGTGTCGATCGGGTACACGCCTGCGACGGGACCCCCGTCGGTTGTCCGGGCAGCCCGACCGCCGCGCTGCCTGCCCATCGTCCGTCTTCCCTACTGCTCGCGCCGTCCGCTCGCGTCTGCTGCGAGAATCGTCCTCCCACGATACCGGGACGAGACACGGGTGACCTACCGTGGTGACGCGCACGAGAAGGGAAGACGATGGAACCTCAGGAAGTCGACTTCGCGCACACCGAAGGCGCTGCGAAGCGACGTCGCGAGAAGGCGATGGGACTCGCGCGGTATGTGTGGGATCGCGGAATCAGCGGTCAGGAACTCCTCGACCTCACCGACGGCACGCTGCGGAAACTCGCCCGGGCGGCCGGGTCGAACCCGCCGAGCACCATGGAGACGTGGCTGACCGTGGTCGAGTTGCTCGACCAGAAGTCGGCGTGGGCGGAGCGCCACCCCGACCATCCCGCCGCCACCCCGGCGCACCGGGACGAGAAGATCATGTGGGTGAAGCCGCCGATCGTCCCCTGGACCGACTGACCCGTGAGTACTTATTAACCGCCCGCGGTTGATAAGTACTCACGGGCGCAGCATGAGGATGCGGTCGTCGCCCTCCGCCGGATCGCCGCGCCCGTCACGGTTGCTGGTGCTGAACCAGACTGCTCCGTCCGGTGTCGCGACGACGGTGCGCAGTCGGCCGTACTCACCTTCGAACAGCGACTGCGGTTCGCCGAGCGAGCCGTCACCGCCCACGGGAATCCGCCACAGTCGTTCGCCGCGCAGCGCCGCGACCCACAGCGCGCCGTCCTGGAACGCGAGCCCGGACGGGGACGCCTCGCCGGTGGACCATTGGACCACCGGATCGACGAAGCCCGCCTCGCCCGACCGCCCCTCGACCTCCGGCCATCCGTAGTTGCCGCCGGGTTCGATGAGGTTCACCTCGTCCCAGGTGTTCGCCCCGAATTCGGTGGCCCACAACCGGTCGGCGTCGTCCCACGCGAGGCCCTGCACGTTGCGGTGCCCGAACGACCAGACCGGTGAACCGGGGGTGGGGTTGTCGGCCGGGATCGACCCGTCGGGGTTGATCCGCAGAATCTTGCCGCCGAGTGAGGACGGGTCCTGGGCGCGTGGCCGGTCACCGGCTTCACCGGTGGCGACGTACAGTTTGCCGTCCGGCCCGAATGCGATCCGGCCGCCGTCGTGGATCGATCCGGCGGGGATGCCCGTCAGGATCGGGGCCGGCTCCCCGAGGCTGCGGCCGTCGAACCGCAGGGCGACCACCCGATTGTCGTCGTCGGTGGTCAGGTACGCGTAAATCATCTGATCCGTTGCGTAGGCCGGTGAGACGGCCAGGCCCAGCAGTCCCGATTCGCCCCGCGCCGCCACACCGGGCACTTCGCCGATCACGGTCGTGTCGCCGTTCGCCTGCAGGTGCTGGATCGCGCCGCTGTCCCGTTCCGCGATCAGTGCCGTCCCGTCCGGCAGGAGCGCGATCCCCCACGGCACGTCGAGGTCGGCGGCGATCACCGTGGGCTCGGCTTCGGCCGGCGCGGCGACCGCGGTGGTCGTCGACGGCTGCGCCGGACTCCCCTCGGACTGGCATGCCGCGCACGTGACGACCACCAGCAACGCTGCAACCGAGAAACGTCGCCGTCCCATGGGTGTCCTCCCGTCACGCGACCCCGCACCCTGTCCATCCTCCCCCAGTGACGGCCCCTGATCGGTCATTCGCCGCGCTTACACTGTGCTCCATGGCCACTGCGGGCGATCTGAACCTCGAGCGGTACTTCGACCGGATCGGGTACGACGGCGACCGATCCGCGACGACGGCGACGCTGAACCAGCTTGCCGCACATCACGCCCGGTCGATCCCGTTCGAGAACCTCGACCCGTTCCTCGGCACACCGAACCGGCTCGACCTGCCGTCACTGCACCAGAAATTGGTCGAATCCCGAAGGGGCGGTTACTGCTTCGAGCAGAATCTCCTGCTGCGGGCCGTCCTGCTCGAGCTCGGGTTCGACGTGACGCCACTCGCCGCCCGTGTTCTGTGGGGATCTCCGATCGATGCGGTCACTCCGCGCTCGCACATGCTGTTGCTCGTCGACGTCGCCGGCGAGCGAAGGCTCATCGACGTCGGGTTCGGCGGCATGACCCTCACCACCACGTTGCGCTTCGAACTGGACACCGTGCAGGACACTCCGCTGGAACCGTTCCGGCTGGTCGACGTCGCGGGCGACTACGCGATGCAGGCACTCGTCGGTGACGAGTGGCGGACCATCTACCGGTTCGACCTCACCGGGCAGTTCCCCGTCGACTACGAGGCCCCCAACTGGTACCTGTCGACCTGGCCCGGATCGCATTTCGTGACCGGACTCATGGCGGCGCGGGCCACGGAAGACCGCCGCTACGCCCTGGCCGGTACGCGGCTGACGGTGCACCACCTCGGCGGGACGTCCGAGCGGCGCGAACTGGCGACCGTCGACGAACTGCGCGACACTCTCGAAACCGATTTCCTCATCGACACGAGCGGACTCGCCACACTGGACGCGGCGTTCAGCCGGCTCTGACACACCTAGTCGCCCGGTAGCATGACGGCGTGTGCGAAACAGGTGGCTGCTGAGGTGGCCGAGCAGCCGGCGTCGGGGGAACGGTATTTCCTCGAGTCCCTGGACCGTGGCCTGACCGTTCTCGAATGCTTCGACGAACAGCACCGTGAACGCACACTGAGTGAGGTGGCGCAGGCTGTCGGGATCACCCGGTCCACTGCGCGCCGTATTCTGCTCACCCTGGTGGACAAGGGTTTCCTGCGTCTCGACGGACGCAACTTCTCGCTCACACCCCGGGTGCTGCGGTTCGGCTTCTCGTACCTCGCCGCGCTGCGACTGCCGCAGGTCGCCGACCCGCACATCGAGGCTCTCGCGAAGGAACTGGGCGAGACCATCTCCGTCACCATTCTCGACGGTCCCGACGTGGTGTACGTGGCGCGGGTCCGCTCGCCCCGGATCATTCGCATCTCCATCACGGTGGGCATGCGGTTCCCCGCGTACGCGACGTCCACGGGACGGGTTCTGCTGGCCGGACTTTCGGCCGGCGCGCTCGACGACTACCTGAAGACCACCGAATTCCAGGCCTTCACACCCCACACGATCTCCGACGTCGAACACCTGCGCGCAGACGTCCGGAAGGTCGCCGCCGACGGCTGGTCGATGTCGGAGAACGAGCTCGAGATCGGCATCCGCGGCGCGGCCGTTCCCATCCGGGATCGGACGGGCGCCGTGGTCGCCGCCCTCAACTCCTCGCTGCAGGGCACGCAGTACACGCGGGACGACGTCGCGGCGTCGGTGGTGCCGAAACTCGTCGCGACCGCGGAGCGGATCGGTTCCGACCTGTCCCTCGGCTGACCGCCTAGGGCGACGGCGACTCCGGCACCACCGGCCCCGACCTGCACGACGCGGTCGAGGCTCGCACCCGGCAACTCCCGGAGCACCGACCGCGCCGCCATGTTCAGTGCGAGTTCTCGAGCTCGGCTCGAGTGGCGGCGTCCGACGCGTCGGCACTCGCATCGGGCTGCAGTCGCCACGCGATCAGGGCGCTGACGATGCAGCCGCCGGCGAGGTACACGGCCACGAGGTGCCAGGACCCGCCGCTGGCGGTGACCAGGGCTGCCGCGATGAACGGGGTGAAGCCGCCGCCGATCGCGCTGGCCACCTGGTAGCCGACGCCCGCGCCGCTGTACCGGTACTCGGCCCCGAACATCTCGGTGAACAGGGGCTGCTGCACGCTGACGACCATGTCGTGCGAGATGTTGACGAGGAGCACGGCGAGGATGACGGTGCCGATCATCGACCCGTTCTCGAGGAAGATGAAGAACGGGAACGCGCACACCGCGCCGATCAGCGCGCCGAGGACGTAGACGCGCCGCCGGCCGTGCTTGTCGGACAGCCACGCGAACAGCGGGATGGTGCCGATACCCACTGCACCGACGAGCAGACCGACGTTGAGCATGAAGTTGCGCTCCATCCCCAGTTCCTGGGTGGAGTAGCTCAACGCGAACGTGGTCACGATGTACATGGAGAACAGTTCGGCGAAACGCAGGCCGATGATCTGGAGGAATGCCTTCGGGTGGTTGCGCAGTGCTTCGACGAGGGGAATCCGCTTCTTGTCCTGCGCGGTCTGCTCCTCCTCGACCTTCTCGACCTTCTCGACGAACTCGGGGCTCTCCTGCACTCCGGCGCGGATCCACAGGCCGATTCCGACCAGGACGATGCTGGCGACGAACGGAACACGCCAACCCCACTGGCTGAACGCGTCGTCGGTGGTCAGGTTGCTCATGAGCATGACGAATCCGGTGGCGAGGATGAGCCCGACCGAGTAGCCGACCTGCACTCCGCTGCTGTAGAACGCCTTTTTCTTCGGCGGGGCGCTCTCGACGGCCATCAACGCTGCCCCACCCCACTCGCCGCCGACGGCGAAGCCCTGGATGGCGCGCAGCGTGACGAGCAGGACCGGAGCCCACCAGCCGATCGACCCGAACGACGGCAACAGTCCGATCAGGGCGGTGCTCGTTCCCATGATCAGCACGGTGAGGATCAGCATCCGTTTGCGTCCGATGCGGTCGCCGTAGTGGCCGAACACCACACCGCCGAGCGGCCGGAACAGGAATCCGACGCCGAACGTCGCGAACGCGGCGAGCGTTCCGATCGCCGGGCTGACATTCGGGAAGAACTCCGAGTTGAAGACCAGTGCGGCGACCAACCCGTAGAGCAGGAAGTCGTACCAGTCGATGACTGCGCCGACGAAACTGCTCAGCGCTGCTCTTCGCGCCTGCTTCTCGGCTGCCGGGGTGAAGGCGTGATCGCTCATTCCGATGTCCCGTCTAGGTTGGTGCCGGACAGATCCTGTTCGCATACCGAACTCGTGTCCGCTGGTTGAATAATGTGACGGTAGCCATAGCGTTTCCGCGTTGTCAAGAAGGCGCAGATTCGTGGTACTGCCGTTTCGTCCATCTCAGCCGCACCAATTTCACCGAATCGGCGATTCCGGAGCCCCCACGCCTCGTACACACTTTTCCGAATCAGCGACGCACATCACACCCGGAGTAGCGCCGAAGGGATTTCTCCATGTCAGGAACCACCGATCCGCAGCTTCAGCACACACTGAAGAAGCGGCACCTCTCGATGATCGCTATCGCGGGGGTGATCGGCGCAGGCCTCTTCGTGGGCTCCGGGGTCGCGATCCGCGAGACGGGCCCCGGCGTACTCGTGGCCTACGCACTCGCGGGCATCGTCGTCATCCTGGTGATGCGCATGCTCGGCGAAATGTCGACCGCCAACCCCGAGACGGGATCGTTCTCGGCGTACGCCGACCGCGCGATCGGCCGATGGGCCGGCTTCAGCATCGGCTGGCTCTACGCGTGGTTCTGGATCATCGTCCTCGGCATCGAGGCGACGGCAGGCGCCGTCATCATGAACCGCTGGATCCCCGACGTCCCGCAGTGGAGTTGGGCACTGATCCTGATGGTGTTGCTCACGCTGACGAACATCGCGTCCGTGAAGTCGTTCGGCGAGTTCGAGTTCTGGTTCGCGTCGATCAAGGTCGCGGCCATCGTCATCTTCCTGGTGCTCGGCGTCCTCGCGATCTGCGGAGCCCTGCCCGGAGTCGAAGCCCCCGGCCTCAGCAACCTCACCGGTCACGGCGGGTTCTTCCCCAACGGGGCAGGTGCCGTGTTCGCGGCGGTCCTCGTCGTCGTGTTCTCCTTCTTCGGCGCCGAGATCGCCACCATCGCCGCCGGTGAATCCGCCAACCCCGTGGCGGCAGTGCGCAACGCGGTGCGTTCCGTCGTGTGGCGCATCCTCATCTTCTACATCGGCTCCATCGCCGTCGTCGTGACGCTGCTCCCCTGGGACGATGCCTCCGTCGCGCTGAGCCCGTACGTCGCCGTCATGGACTCCTTCGGCATCCCGGCAGCCGGCAACATCATGGACGTCGTCGTGCTCACATCGGTGCTGTCCTGCCTGAACTCCGGCCTGTACACGGCGAGCCGCATGATCTTCTCGCTCTCCCGCCGCGGCGACGCCCCGGCCTCGTTGTCGAAGATCGGATCGTCGGGAGTTCCCCGCCAGGCCGTGCTCGTCTCGACGGTCGTGGGATTCCTGACCGTGGGCCTCAACTACCTGTACCCGGACACCGTGTTCCTGTTCCTCGTCAACTCCTCGGGCGCGATCGCCCTGTTCGTGTGGCTGGCGATTTCGGTGGCGCAGCTACGCATGCGGCGCAGCCTCGAGGCGGAGGGCAAGGACCTGTCGCTGAAGATGTGGCTGTTCCCGTACCTGACGTGGTGCACGATCGCCGCCATCATCGCGCTCTGCGTCGGCATGCTCGTGTTGCCGGAGACCAGGAGCCAGATGTACGTCTCGATGGGACTCGCCGTGGTCGTGGTCGGAATCGGGATCTACCGCCAGCGCACGCGCGGGACCACCGACGAGACGCCGGATCCCTCGACCTCCGGCGAAGAGGTCGACGCCCTCCGCCCCTGAGCTCGGATCGGCCGCCGCCGTTCGCTCATCGAGCAGGAGTCAGAGAGTCCGCTACATGATCAGCCCGCTGGGGCGACGCCGCAGCGGCGACTGTTCCTGCACGGGCATCGAATTCGGCGGGACGGGGTAGGGCGTACCGGCGTTGAGCGTCCCCGCGGCCACGTTCGGCCCGCACTGCGCGATCGCCGCCTGCAGGCGTGGCCCGGGGTCCGTCATCACGGGAATGCCGGCGTTCGGCGCCGACGAGAAGTCGAACGCGGACGTCATGTCGCCGACGGCGCCGCGGCGCCAGTCGGTGAGATTGGGGACGGGCACGCCGAATCGCTTCTCCAGCAACCGGAGCTGCGACGTGTGGTCGAACGTGTCGGAGGCGACGAGGCCGCCACGACTGTACGGCGAGACGATCAGCGACGGCACCCGGAAACCGAGGCCGATCGGTCCCGGGTTGTTCTCGCTCTCCGACACGGTGTTCAGCGGAACCGTCAGATACTCGCCCGGGGTGCCCGGCGGCGGCGTGGGCGGGGTGACGTGGTCGAAGAAACCGCCGTTCTCGTCGTAACTGATGATCAGCGCGGTCTTCTCCCAGATCGCCGGGTTCGACGTGAGAATGTCGAGTACCTCGACGATCCCGACCGCGCCCGCGGCCGGGGGCAGCGCCGGATGCTCGCACGTGAAGATGTTGGGCACGATCCAGGACACCGCGGGCAGCGTGCCGTTCGCGACGTCGGCCCGGAAGTCGTTCGGATACGTCGGATCGAGACCGCGGCGAGCGAGTTCCGAATTCGGGTCGCTGTACTGCGTGAAGCAGCCGAGCATCCCGTCGAGTGCGACACTCGACACAGGACCGAGATCCTTGTTGGCGTACACCTTCCAGCTGACGCCGGCCTCCTGCAGGTTCTCCGGATAGGTGCGCCAGGAGTAGACGAACCTGGGGATCACCGTCGGCGTCTCGACCAGCGGCCCACCGGCCAGCCCGTCCGGGTCGATCGTTCCGGTCATCCAGTACAGCCGGTTCGGGTCCGTCGGTCCCAGCACCGAGCAGAAGTAGTGGTCGCAGATCGTGAAGGCGTCGGCGAGGTCGTAGTGCACCGGGATGTCGGCTCGCGTGTAGTAGCCCATCGTCGCGGGACCGTTGAGCGGCCCCTCGTGCGCGATGTGCACCGGCATCCACCGGTCCATCGCGCCACCGTTCCACGCGTCGTGCTGCGGACCCCACGAATGGGTGGGGTCGTTGATGCATTCGCCGTCGAGGTGTGTGCCCTGCGTGGTGTCGAGCCGGAACGGGTTGAGAAACCCGGTCGGGGTGGGCCCGGCACCCGGAGTCCAGCCGTACTGCTGCCACGCCGGTGACGGGTCGTCGAACCCGCGCACCCCCGACAGGGTGCCGTAATAGTGGTCGAACGAGCGGTTCTCCTGCATGAGGTAGACGAAGTGCTCGATGTCGTTCAGCGACCCGCTGCCGCCCGGGTCCTGCGCGTAGGCGCGGTCGATGACCGGGCCCGCCCACGAGCTGAGGAAGGCGGCACCGCCGGCCGCCGCGGCGGAGGCGAGGAACTTGCGTCGTGAGATGTCCGATGCCGGGGTCACGGATCGTGACGGTAGTCGCTGCGGACGCCGCGCGCCCGGCGAATGCGCAGGTTGCTCTATTGCGGGCCGAACGGCACGTCACCTTCCAGCGTGATGCGGTGCATGACGCGGTGCTGGGTTCCGTAGTCGCGGTTGGCGTAGTGCGCGGTGCTGCGGTTGTCCCACAGCACGAGGTCGCCGAGGCGCCAGCGGTGCCGCACGATGTGCTCGGGTTTGGTCAGGTGGGCGTAGAGGAAGTCGAGGATTCCCCGGCTCTCCGCCTCGGACACTCCGGCGATGTGGGACGTGAAGCCCGGGTTCACGAAGATGCCCTTGCGTCCCGTCTCCGGGTGCACCCGCACGACGGGATGCTCGACGGGCACGAGCGCGGTGACTTCCTCACCGTCCCAGACGTTTCCCTTGCCGCCCCGCTTCTGCGCGAGGTAGTACCCGAACTCGCGGTTGCCGTCGTGCACCGCGGTCAGCTGATCGATCATCTGCCGGATCGGCAGCGACAGCGACTCGTACGCGAGTTGACTGTCGGCCCAGTTGGTGTCGCCGCCGTGCGGTGGGAGGACGACGGGGCGGAGAATCGACCCCAGCGGCGGTCGCTTCATGAACGTCACGTCGGTGTGCCACACGTCGGCGAAACCGTTGTCCTGGCTGTCGAGTGCGTACACCTCCTGCGCGACGTCGCCGCTGTCGTGGACGGGGTGCCCCGCGGTCAGCCGGCCGAGCCGGCGACCGAACTCGATGTGACTCGTGTCGTCGAGTGACTGACCCCGCAGGACCAGCACCTTGTGCTCGGTCAACGCCGAACGGATCGCGGCGACCTCGTCGTCGGTGGCGTACGCGACGTCCAGGCCGATGATCTCGGCCCCGAAGTGGGGGCCGAACTTGTCGAGCGTCAGCGACGCAGTTCTGGTTTCGAATGCAGTGCTCATGGTGTCTTTCCGCGAAGGTGATGGTGCCTGGGTACGGGCGCACCGGCCCGGACCTGCGAACGCGGAGAATGCGTGAGGAATGACCGGATGCCGGAGGCTACCGAGGAGTGGACAGCACGCGGTACGCGCGCCGGACCATCAGCAACAACAGATGTTGGCGCACGTACGGCACAGGTCGACGGTGAGGCGTCGCACCAGGTGAGTCGTATGCACGACGCAATTCCTACCGGATGGGAGGGAAATGAGCAAGCTCGGGGCAATCGGCGGCGATCAGCTCCAGCGCGCCTGACCACCGTCGAGCGGGATGGTGGCACCCGACAGGTAGCCGGCGTCCGGGCCCACGAGGAAGACGACGGCACGTCCGATGTCCTGCTCGCAGTCACCGATCCGGCCGAGCGGGATCGACTTCACGAACTCGGCGGCCTCCTCGGGGTTGTTCTCCGTCCACCATTTCAGGCCCGGTGACAGTGCGTGCGGCGCAATCGCGTTGACGCGGATTCCGTCGGGACCCCATTCGCTGGCCGCGGTCCGGGTGAGCGAGCGCATCGCTTCCTTGGTGGCCGCGTAGAGGCCGTAACCGCTGGTGTCCCACCGCACCGCCGAGGAGCTGACGAGGTTGATGATCGAGCCGCCGCCGCGCGCCTTCAGGTGCGGGTAGCACAGCTGCATGAGGAACAGGGTGGCCACCGGACCGACGGCCATGGCACGGTCCAATAGTTTCGGAGTGATGTCCAGGAGCGGTCCGAGCGCGCTCGCGTTGGCGTTGTTGACGAGGATGTCGATGCCACCGAATGCGTCCACGACTCGGTCGACCATCGGGCCCAGCTGATCGCGTTTGCTGACGTCGCAGACGATCGGCTCGGCGACGCGGCCGAAGTCGGCGATGGCGGCGCACGTGTCGACGAGTTTCGACTCTGTTCGCCCGACCACCGCGATCCGGGCGCCTTCCTTGGCCAGCGCGAACGCCATGCCGGCGCCCACGCCCTGACCGGCGCCGGTGATCAGTGCGACCTTGCCGTCCAGTGTCCCCATCACGAGTCTCCTTTGCCGGGTTCCGTGTCGGCTGCCCACCGGTTGGACGTCAGCCGGAAGCTGGGAATGTCGGCCAGCGACATCACCGCCTCGTATGTGCGCTCGTATCCGGTGTGGGCGATCCGCCATCGGCCGTCCGGTCCGCGGACGTAGCGGTCGGAGTAGAACGCCGCCCCGCGCAGCACCATGTCGTGCTCCGGGATCAGCACGATGTCGGAGAGGTACCAGCGTCCGGTCGCCGTGTCGCCGTCGACGTCGATCTCCGGGTGACCGCAGTGGTGTTCGGTGATGGTCTGCGGCCCCAGATTCGACTTCATGAATTCGACGAGCGCGTCCCGCGACTCGAACGCGAGATGCTCGCCGTAGTTCGCCGTTGCGTCGGGAAGGAGCGTGTCGGCGAACTCGTCCCAGCATTTCGTGTCCAGGGACCGCAGATACGCGTACTTGAGCCTGCTGATCGCGGCGACGGCCTCGAGATCCACGGAATCACCCTTCGTCCGCCCCCAAAACTGACACCTGTTCTACCACGGATCGTCAGGTGTGGGGGCGGACTCGGGGATTCCGGCCGGTGCTGCCCGCGGCGGTCATCGGCTGACGCTGCCCGCGTCGACCGGCAGGGCGACGGACGTGATGTACCGCGCCTCGTCCGAGGCCAGGAACAGCGCGGCATTGGCCACGTCGACCGGCTCGATCCACGGAATCGACAGCATATTCATCGTCACGGCCGCCGCCGCGAACTCTTCGCGGGTGGGGTGCTCGAGGTCGGGCCGGAACGCCCGCCGCACCATGTCGTTCTGGATCATGTCCGTGTCCACGTTCGTGGGATGCACGCTGTTGACCCGCACCCGGTGCGGCGCGAGCTCCTTGGCCAGCGACCGCATCAGGCCCACCACCCCGTGCTTGGCCGCGGTGTAGTGGGCGACGCCGACGAGCCCGCGCAGCCCGGCGATGGAACTCGTCAGGATCATCGCCCCGCCGCCCCGCTCGATCAGGTGCGGCGCCGCCGCCTTGCACGTCTGCCACACCCCCGTCAGATTGACGTCGAGCATCGTCTGCCATGTCTCGGCGTCGAGGTCCAGCGCGGCACCCGAGGACGTGATGCCTGCCGTGGCGCACACGAAGTCCAGCCCGCCCAGTTCGCCGGCCGCCGCGGTGACCGCCTCGGCGAGCACCGTGCCGTCGCGCACGTCCACCTGCGCGGTCACGATCCGGCGGCCGGTGTCCCGGACCAGTTTCGCGGTCTCCTCGAGATCCTCCGGGCTCGCCGGTGGCGTCACCACCGTGCCGACCGGGCCACACAGGTCGACGGCCACGACGTCCGCGCCCTCCTGTGCGAACCGCAACGCCTGCGCCCGGCCGATCCCGCGTGCGGCACCGGTGACCAGGACGACTCTTCCGTCCACTCGACCTGTCATCTCTACACCTTCTGGGTCAGTCCGGCGTCGACCACGAGTTGTGTGCCGGTGATGTATCGCGATTCGTCCGAGGCCAGGAACAGCAGCGCATTGCTGACATCCCGCGAGTCCAGCCACGGAACGGGCAGCATGTGGTTCGCCGCGAGGACGGGGACGACGTCGTCCCGGGTCGGATTCTCGAGGTCCGGCCGCAACCGCGCCATCGTCTCCGGGTTCAGGGTCATGCGGGTGCCGACGGCACCGGGGTGCAGCACATTCACCCGGATGAACTGCGATCCGAGTTCGTTGGCGAGGGTCCGGGCCAACCCGACCACGGCGGTCTTGGACGCCGAATAGTGGGCGGCCCCGGCCACCGCCTTGATGCCGGCGGTCGAACTGACGATCACGACGGAACCGCCGCCGTCCCGCATCGCCGGGACCGCGGCCTTCGCCGTGTTCCAGACGCCGGTGAGGTTGACGTCGAGCGATCCGTGCCAGACCGCGTCGTCGATCGACCACGCCGGGCCGGGGTTGTCGCAGACACCCGCGTTCGCGACGACGACGTCGAGGGGCCCCAACTCCGCGACTCCGGCGTCGACGGCCGCCCGCAACGCCGACGCGTCACGCACATCGGCGTGGGCGACGACCGCGCGCCGGCCGAGTTCGCCGACCAGCCTTCCAGTTTCGGCGAGATCCGCTTCGGCCGACGGCAGATCGACGACGACGACGTCGGCGCCCTCCTCCGCGAGCCGGACCGCGTGACTGCGTCCCATGCCGTTCCCGGCACCGGTGATGAAGGCGACCTTGCCCGCCATCCGTGACATCGGTTGTCCTCTCTAGTCCAGGCGGCCGGGAGTCGGGTAGCTGCGCAGGGAAAGCCCCACCCGCCCGTCCTCCACCGCGTCGTCGATCGATCCGCGCAGCGCGCCGCAGGTGGGGACGAACATCGAGTGCTCCCCCTCCTGCGCACGCAGTGCGAACTCCGGGCAGGTCTGCTCGGCGTCGCCCAGCCACTGCACACTCGTGTGCGCCTCGCTGTATTTCTCCACGAGCACCGCGTTACCGCAGCGCCGGCATTCGACCGGAAGCACTCAGCTCACCGCCCAGGTGACATTGCGGGGCCCCGCCCCGGTGACATTGCGGGGCCCCGCCCCGGTGACATTGCGGGGCCCCGCCCCGGCTGCATGCCGAGCGCCCACCCAGCCGAACACCATCGCGGGACCGATCGTCGCGCCCGCACCGGCATAGTCGTTGCCCATCACGGACGCCGACGTGTTGCCGGTGGCGTAGAGCCCGGGGATCGGTTCGCCGCTGCTGCGGCACACCTGGCTGTGCTCGTTGCACACGAGCCCGCCCTTGGTGCCGAGGTCGCCGGCTTCCATCCGCACCGCGTAATACGGAGCCCGGTCCACCTCGTCCATGGTCGGGTTGGGCAGTCGCGGGTCGCCGTAGTACCGGTCGTAGGCGCTGTCGCCGCGGCCGAAGTCGGCGTCGACCCCCGCACGGGCGAAACCGTTGAACCGGGCGATCTCCGCGGACAGCGACTCCGCGGGAACGCCGACCTTCTGCGCGAGCTCGCCGACGGATGCGGCGCGTTGCATCAGCCCCGTCTCGAACCATTCCGCGGGGAACTTCTGCCCGGGCATCACCCCACCGAACTGGTAGCGGCTCTTGGCCTTCGAGTCGAACACGAACCACACCGGGTCGTGACCACCGGCGATCTGGTCGTGGACGAACGACACGTACGGGGACGCCTCGTTGGTGAACCTCTTGCCGTTCTGGTCGACGATCAGCGACGGCGGAATCGACCGCTCCGACACCAGGACGTGCATGATGCCGTCCGGCCGCCGGAACGACGGCATCCACCACGCGTCGTCCATCAGATCGACGGCCGCGCCGACCTGCTCGCCGGCGACGATTCCGTCTCCGGTGTTGTCGGGTGAGCCGGCGCTGTAGTTGTCCTTGCCGCCTTCCCGGAGGAACCGCTTGCGCATCTCCTCGCTCTGCTCGAACCCGCCGGTGGCCATCATGACGCCGCGGCGGGCGCGCACGCGCAGTTCCCGTCCCCCGGACTCGACCACCGCGCCCGTGACGGCTCCGGATTCGTCGGTGACCAGACCCTTCAGCGGGGAATTCAGCCACAGCGGAACCTCGGCCTCCTGGAGCGTGAGCCGCAGACGCCCGACGAGGGCCTGCCCCAGAGTCTCCATCCGCCTGCGCCGCAGCAACGCCACGACCGAACGCCAGCCGACACCCAGCGCGGTCCTGCGTCCGGCCCAGGTGCGGAAGACCATGTTGAGGTGACGGAACTCGGTGGACGTCATGTACAGCCCACCCGGCATCGCGAGGGAGTTCGGCCGCTGCAGGTCGCCGTCGGCGCCGAGCTGGTTCATGTCGAACGGCAGCGGTTCGACCGTCCGCCCTTTCGGCCGTCCGCCCACGTTCTCGGGGTGGTAGTCGGAATAGTCCTCGCACCAGGAGAACCGGAGATGCGGGCAGTTCTGTTCGAAGAACCGCATCATGGCCGGCCCCTGCTCGATGTACGCGTCGAGGCGCTCGGCCGGCACGCTGTTGCCGACGATCGACTCCAGGTACTTCCGGACGTCGTCGGGGTCGTCGGCGCGGCCTTCACGGACGAGGATCGGCGAGTTGGGAATCCACAGGGCGCCACCCGACAGTGCCGTCGAACCGCCGTACACCCCGGACTTTTCGACGACGAGGGTGTCGAGCCCTCGCTCGGCCCCGGCGAGGGCGGCGGTCATGCCACCGGCACCGCTGCCGATCACCAGGAGATCTACCTCCCGGTCCCAGTTCTGCTCGTCTACGCTCATCGTGCACACCTTCCGAAGTGGTCTCGATCACACTCTGCCGGTGTCAATTGCTGTTTCCCACAGCCCTTCCCGCGGAGCGGGAGACAGCGCGGCTAGGTGGCCGCGGTGAAGATGCCGAGCCCGCCGCGGTACACCAGGAGCGGCGGCGCATCCCTGAGCACGTCCAGACCGGTGACGCGCGCGACGACGATGGTGTGGTCACCGGCGTCGTGCTCGAATTCGACGGTGGCCTGCACCTGGGCCAGCACACCGTCCAGCGCCGGGGCACCGTTGCGGGCGTGCGACCACCCGACGTCGGCGAACTTGTCGGCGCCGCTGGTCGCGAACGTCCCGCACACGTCGCGCTGGTCGTGAGCGAGAACGTTGACGCAGACGTGTTCGCTCGCCCGCAGCCGCGGCCAGCTGGTCGACGTCCGTGCGGGGCTGAACGACACGTACGGCGGGTCCAGCGACAGCGACACGAAGGACTGGCATGTGAAGCCGTGTGGGCTCTCGCCGTCGTGTGCGGTGATCACCGTGACTCCGGTGCAGAAGTGCCCGAGCACCGACTTGAGCTCGGCGGGGTCGATGCGTCGTGCCACCGGCACGGGTTCTTCGGTTCGGGTCATCGTGTCTCCTCGGATCGACGGGTTGCGTTCAGCCTGGCCGCGGCGCCTTCCGGCGGGGAATGCCTCGTCCCGCCCAGCGGCAGGGTTTCGCGCTGTCCGGCCGGCGGCGCACGGTTGATAGGCTCGGGAAATGCCATCGTCCGACCCCACACAGAGTTCCGGGTTCGCCGGCCTTCGATCCACGAGCTGGCCGGTACTCGGCATCCTGTCGTTCGGCGAGGAGCTGTCCGGCTACGACCTGAAGAAGTGGGCGTCGTACAGTGTGCGGTTCTTCTACTGGAGCCCGTCCTTCAGCCAGGTGTACTCGGAGCTGAAGAAGCTCGAGGACCTGGGATATGTGACGTCGCGGACCGTCGTGGACGACGAGGCACGGGTGAAACCCAAGCGCCTGTACAAGATCACGGACGCGGGCATGGCCGTCATGCGCAGCTGGGCGCGGGAGGCGCCGATCGATCCACCCGTCCTCAAACACGGTGTGATGCTGCGCATGTGGCTCGGTCACCTCACCGAGCCGGAGCAGCTCAAAGATGCCCTGAAGGAGCACATCTCGTACGTGGAGGGGATGAGCAGGCAGGCCGCGCTCGACGCCCGCGATTCCGACGTCGAACCCACGTGGGCGTTCGCGCACATGGTCAACAAGTGGTCCGAGCGCTACTACGCGGCCGAGAGCGAGCTCGCGAAGCAGATGCTCGCCGACATCGACGAAGCCGTCGAGCGGATGCACGGCGCAGGGACGCCGGAGCATCCCGGTGTGCCGAAACCGACCGCATCACATTCGATCCGGCGCTCCCGCGCGGCGCAGCAGGAGTACCAGGCCGCGATGAAGGCGGCACGGGACGCGGACGACGAGGCGGAGCACGAAGACTAGTCGGACGGAGTCCGCACCGGTTCGGCCACCAGATTCCGGAGCCGAGGCCACAGCTCCCGCCGCGCGGTCTGCGCCGCGGCCAGCGCGTCGATCGTCAAGAATCCGTGGAACATTCCCTCCACCCGCCGGCACTGCACGGGAACACCGGCGTCGGCGAGCGCCGCGGCGTACTTCTCCCCCTCGGATCGGAGGGGATCGCGTTCGGCGGTGATCACGATCGCGGGTGGGAGCCCGCCGAGATTCTCCGCCCGGACCGGGGCGGCATAGGCGGGTACGGTCTCGCGGTGCGTCGGCAGGTACTGATCCCAATACCATTGCATCGCAGAGCGGGTGAGGAAGTGATCCTCCGCGAATTCCTCGTAGGAGTCGGTGTCGAAGACCGGTTCGATGACGGGGTACATCAATAGCTGTCCGGCGACCGCGGGGGCCTCCCGGTCCCGGGCCATCAGCGCCGCGACGGCCGCGAGGTTGCCCCCGCTGCTGTCGCCGGCGACGAGGAGCCGGTCCGGATCTCCGCCCAACGCGCGGGCGTTCTGCGCGACCCAGCACGTCGCGGCGTAGGCGTCGTCCGCTGCGGCGGGCCACTGCGATTCCGGGGCGAGTCGGTAGTCGACGGAGACGACGACGGCTCCGATCCCGTTGCACATCGCGCGGCAGAAGCCGTCGTGGCTGTCGAGGTCGCAGATCACGAACCCGCCGCCGTGGAAGAAGACGACGACGGGCAGGGACTCCGCGGGGTCCCCCGCGGGCGAATAGATGCGTGCCGCGATCGGTCCGGCCCCGCCGGGGATCTCCCGGTCGCGCACACTGCCGACCGGCTCGGGGTCGGCGACGGCCTTGCGTCCCGCCTTCGTCGCCGCCCGCGCCTGCGCGCCCGTCATGGTCTCCACCCGGGGAAAGTTCTCGTTCAGTCCCCGGAGGATGGTCTCGGCCTGCTCGTCGAACGGCATTCGTGCTCCTTCGCCCCGCCTCAGGCGGAGTATCGGTCGGCGCGTCCGGCGGCTGGCGTCGCGGTCGACATGTACTTGCGCCAGGTGCCCTTGGCGGACATGCGAATCGGCGCGGTCAGACGGTGATCGAGTTTGATCTGACTGCTGGGACCGCACACGGAGATGGCCGCGACCACGTTGTCCTCGTTGCCCACCGGCACGGCGACGCAGCTGACGCCGACGAGATCCTCTTCCCGGTCGTAGGCCGCTCCGCGTTCGCGGGTCTTCTGCAACTCGGCGCGGAACGCCGCGGGTGAGTCGATGCTGAAACGTGTACTGCGGGGCAGACCCGCTTCGACGACGCGGTCGACCACGGACTCGGGCGAATGGGCCAGCAGCACCTTGCCGACACTCGTACAGTGCGCAGGCTGGCGGCCGCCGACGCGGGACGGCAACCCGACGCCGAACCGTCCGGCGATCTTCTCCAGGTAGACGACGTCGATCCCCTCGAGTACCGCGAGGTGCACGGCGTGCCCGGTGAGCCGGTGGAGTTCGTGCAGGAAGGGTAGGGCGGCCCGGTGCAGACGGTCCTGGTGCACGGCCAGCGACCCGAGTTCGAACAGTCGCATCCCGAGTTCGTAGTCCCGGCCTTCCCTGCGGAGCCACCGCAGCTGGACGAGACGTTCGAGCATCCGGTGCGCGGAGGAGCGCGGAAGCCCCGTGCGGCGCACGATCTGCGCGAGCGTGAGCCTGCCCGGGCCGTCGAACGCGTCGAGGAGAAGGGCGGCGCGATCGAGGCCGGCGGTGGGGGTGGGGCTGAGTGTCGTCGTCATGGGGACCTCCGTAGCGGCGCTGCTCGGTGCGGCGACGCGGTGTGTGACTGGCGACACTTACTATAAATAGGCATATACCTATTTGCAATAGTGCTGGGCGAACGGCCCCGAACAGCCCAAAGGCCCGGCACATGCATCGAGTGGATGCGTGCACCGGGCCCGGACACCCGTCACATGGCCGCCAGCGGCTCGCTTCCGGACCAGTCGTGGCCCCAGTAGCTGTCGGCGGTGATCTCCTCCGCGGAGTAGTACTTCTCGTCCACCTTCATCCCCTCGGTGCCGAACTCGATGTCCCAGCCGCCGGGGGCACGCACGTAGAACGACACCATCTTGTCGTTGGTGTGGCGGCCGAGGGTCGAGGAGACCGAGAACCCGTCCTTGACGACGCGGTCGAGCGCCTGGCCGACGGCGTCGAGCGTGTCGACCTCCACCATGATGTGCACCAGTCCCGGTGCACCGCCGTGCGGTGCCGGGCACAGCGCCAGGCTGTGGTGCCGCTCGTTGACCCCCAGGAAGCGCACCCGCATCGGACCGAACTCCGGCGGCGCCGGGATGCGGAAGGCGCCGCGGGGCAGGAAGCCGAGCACCTCGGTGTAGAAGTCGAACGCGCCGCCGAAATCCATCACCGGCAGCACCACGTGGCCGAGACCCTGCGCCCCCGTGACGAACTTCGCGCCGAACGGGGTCACCACCGGACTGTGGTCGAGGACGGCGCCGTGGAAGATCTCGATCGTCGCACCGGTCGGATCCTGGAACGTGACGACCTCTTCGACGCGGCGGGCGTCGGCCTCTTCCACCGACAGTGGTTTGACGGCGATCCCGGCGCCCTCGACCGCCTCCTGGACGCGGACCAGACCTGCATGGTCGCGGACCTCCCACCCGATGGTGACGACCTCGTCCGTCTCGCCCGGCACGATCACGATGCGGGCCGCGCGCTCGTCCATCCGGAGGTACAGGGCGTTCTCGTCCGGGCCCGTGCCCTGGGCGAATCCGAGCACGTCGAAAGCGAACGTGCGCCACCGCTCCAGGTCGTTGGTCTGGATCTTGACGTAGCCAAGCCCCTTGATGTCTGTCATGTGTTGTCCTTCTGCTGTTTTCGAGGTCCGACGGCGGTCAGATCATCGACTTGAGGTTGTCGGCCGGGTCGAGGCCGAGCGAGCTGAGCGCGGAGGCGTGGTAGACGGTGCTCGGCACGTGGATGGCGTGCGCCAGGCCGGCGTGCGCGTCCCGCCAGTACCGCTGCAGCGGCTTGTCCATGCGCAGCGCGTTGCCGCCGGAGCGGGCGAAGATCTGGTCGACGGCGGTGACCGCACGCCACGCGGCACGCACCTGCGTCCGGCGCCCGGCCGCGCGGTCCTCGAACGTGACCTCCCTGCCCGACTCGACGAGGTCCCAGATCCTGTCGACGTTGGCGAGGAGTTCCTGGCGGGCGGCGTTGATGTCGGCCGCGGCCTCGCCGACCGCGAACAGCACGTAGGGGTCGTCCTTGATCGCGGTGCCCTGCGCGCCGACGCGGTCGCGCTGGTAGTCGAGGTGAGCGGCCAGAGCGCCCTCGGCGATTCCCACCACGGCGGAGGAGATTCCGAGCGGGAACATCGTCGACCACGGCATGTTGTACAGCGTCTCGGTGCGCCCGAACTTCCGCACCGCGGTACCGTTCATGACCTCGTCGGCGTCCATCACCCGGTAGTCGGGGACGAAGGCGTTCCGGACGACGATGTCCTTGGACCCGGTGCCCTTGAGACCGACGACGTTCCACGAGTCCTCGACGATCTCGTAATCGCTGCGCGGCAGGATCATGTGCAGCATCTTCGGCGGCAGGGCCATCGCGCCGTCCTTGTCGCCGAGCATCGCGCCGAGGAAGATCCAGTCGCAGTGATCGGTTCCCGACGAGAACTGCCAGCGACCGCTGAAGAGGTAGCCGCCGTCGACGGGCGTCGCGATCCCGGTCGGGGCGTACGGCGAGGCCATCCAGGTGTCGTTGTCGGCCGCCCACACCTCGTCCTGCACCTTCGGGTCGGCGAACGCCAGCTGCCAGGGGTGCACGCCGACGATGCCGCACACCCAGCCCGTGGCCGGGTCGAGGGACGCCGCGGCCATCACCGTCTCCGCGAACTCGCGCGGATGAGCCTCGTAGCCACCGTACTTGCCGGGCTGGAGCAGCTTGATCGGCCCGGCCTCACGGAGCTTCTTCGCCGTGTCGTCGGGCAGCCGGCCGATCCGCTCGGCCTCGGGCGCCTGATCGCGGAGCTGATCCGCGATCGCCATGATGTTGTCGAGAACCTCGTGGGTCATCTGTCGTGTCCTTCTTTTCCGATCCAGCTTCAGGCGTTGGTGTCGAGCGGGACGACGCCGTTGGCGAGGTTGTCGGCAACCTCCGCCTCCCAGCTCTGCACCGCCCTGGTGGTGTCGATCTCGAATTCGAAGCGCTTGGTCATGTCGTCGGTGATGTCCTCGACGTCCACGTAGAACTGCTGGTACCAGCGACGCAGCTGGTACACCGGCCCGTCCTCCTCCGACAGCAGCGGGTTGTCGATGCGCGACTTGTTCAGCCAGATGTCGACGTCCTGCTTGAATCCGAGTTCCACGCCCTCGGCGAACTGCGCTGCCATGCCGTTCGCCACCTCGTCGGACAGCCCCTCGGGCTTCTTCACCATGGCGCCCCACTGCAGGACGAACGAATTCGCGGTGACCGGGTAGTGGCAGTTGATCAGCACCGTCTCGATCATCATGCCGTTCGCTTCGCTCCACAGCTTGTCGATCATGTAGGAGGGGCCGAAGTACGACGCGTCCGAACGCAGCGTCGAATTGGGGTCGTCGTAGCTGGTGCCCACCGAGATGTCGTGGCGGGGCGTCGACTGCATGTACTGGGTGGCCACGTGCCCTTCGAAGACGTTCTTGAAGTAGCGCGGGAACGAGAAGTGGACGTAGTAGAAGTGCGCCATGTCGACCACGTTGTCGACGATCTCGCGGCAGTGCGAGCCCTCGACGAGCAGCGAATTCCAGGTCCAGTCGGTCCATTCCGGGGAGCCGAATCCCTCGATCTCGGGAATCGTCACGTCGGCGGGCGGCGGGTTGCCCTGCGGGTCGTTCCAGACGTAGAGCTGCCCGTTGCGCTCGATGGTCGTCCAGGCCCGGGTCCGCGCCAGCGGCGGGACACGTCGCGCGTACGGGATTCCCGTGCACTTGCCGTTGCCGCCCCAGCGCCAGTCGTGGAACGGGCACGCGATGGAATCGCCCTTCACGGTGCCGTGCGCCAGGTTGCCACCCATGTGACGGCAGTAGGCGTCGAGCACACTGAGGGTCCCGTCGGACGTCTCGAACACCACCAGCGACGTGCCGAACGCATCGACCTGATGCGGGGCGCCGTCCCTGAAGGTCTTCGCCAGACCCAGGCAATGCCACCCCCGCGCGAAACGCGTTGGTGCCGATCCCACTTCGATCATCCGGACTTCGTCGCCGTCAACGGCACTGTTGCGCGCCATGTCTACCTCCGCCTCGCTGTACGTCAAGAACACCCTCGGGGTGTGGTGTAGCTCATAGTCGGCGCGACGGGTCCGCAGCGGTACCCGACTCTCCCACTCAGCGAGAGGCTTTCGCATCCACCCACTTCGGCGGACGTCGGCGTCCCGATCACAGGGACCACACCCCCGTTCACCGGCCGCGACGACTACCGTGCGGATCACATACCCGTGAATTGGGAGGAACGATGGCCGCACTCATCTCTTCGCAGCCGTGCACAGCGGAGGTTCGCCGGCTCTGCGCCGACGCCGTCCCGAGCGGGGTGGTCGTCGCACCCGAGCCGGGGGCGGCCGTCGAACAGGACTTCCTCCTGCTGCGACCGCACCGGACGTCGGACGACGCCCTGTCCGCGCAGGTCCGGAGGGTGGGCGACCACGACCTGCTCGTCCGCTTCCGCAACCGCGACGAGCAGCTGGTCTTCGAGTTCTGGACGAACAGCTTCACCGGGACCGTCACGCCCGACGACCAGACGGTGGACCTGCTGGAGCGCTACTGCGCCGAGCAGTTCCCCGGTGCGCTCCGCAGGTTCCGCACCCGCATCCGGCGGGCCGTGCCGTCCGGTGCGGACTTCACGTCGTCGCTTCAGCAGACGTACGTCCAGGACGGCACACGCATGGCGGACGTCGCCGTCACGTGCACGCGGGACGGTGACGTGCTCGCGCAGGCGTGGGCCACGTACGCACTCCCCGACTGAACTCGCCCCGTTCTCCCACGAAATGGTCAGCCGCGCAGGCAATTGCCTGCGCGGCTGACCAATGTCCGGGAAACTATCCCACCGGGTCGGCCAGCCTCGTCCGGGATCGGCTGAACTCGAAACCGCGGAACCCCTCCTCCGCGACGTCCGCGCAGATCCGCCCGTACGCGCCGAAGCCCCCGAGGTACGGCATGAACACGCGGGGCTTGCCCGGAATGTTGGCGCCCATGTACCAGGAGTTCGCCAACGGGAACAGGGTCTGCGCTGCGAGCTCACGGCAGTGCTCCACCCACTGCTCGGTGGCGGGGACGGACGCCTCGATCGCGTCGTGGCCCTTCTCCCACAGGTGCTCGATGCAGTCCGCGATCCAGTCGACGTGCTGTTCGGCGCCGAGCACCATGTTCGCCAGCACGGACGGGCTGCCCGGTCCCGTCACGACGAACAGGTTCGGGAACCCCGGAACACCCAGACCGAGATAGGTTTTCGGTCCCTCACTCCAGTACTCGGAAAGCGACACACCGCCGCGCCCGACGATCCGCATGCGGTCGAGGGCGCCGGTCATGGCGTCGAATCCGGTGGCGAACACCAGCGTGTCGAGGGCGTAGTCGGCGTCGGCAGTGGTGATCCCCGACGGGGTGATCGATTCGATCGGCGCCGCCTTCAGATCCACCAGGGTGACGTTCGGCCGGTTGTACGTTTCGAAGTAGTGGGTGTCGGTAACGATCCGCTTGGTCCCGATCGGGTGATCGTTCGGGATCAGCTTGTCCGCGACGGCGGGGTCGTCGACGAGCAGGCGGATCTTCTCCTCGGCGAACTGGCGTGCCGTCGCGTTCGCGGCCTCGGTCTTCGTCTGGTCCGGAAAGGTTTTCGCGAACAGCACCCCGCCGAGCTTCCATCGCGTCTCATAGGCCTCGCGACGTTCCTCGTCGGAGACCTCCAGCGCGGACTTCGGATGCGCGTTGTACGGCGAACCGCCACCGCTCTCCCGGGACAGCCGTCTGCGCTCGTCGTATCCCGCCTTGATCGCGCGCCGCATCTCGTCGTCCCACGTCTGGTTGCCCGCCGGGACGCTGTAGTTGGCGCTGCGCTGGAACACGTACAGGTGCTCGGCCTGCTCGGCGATGAGGGGAATCGACTGAATTCCCGAGGAACCGGTGCCGATGATCCCGACCCGTCTGCCGGTGAAGTCGACACCCTCCTGCGGCCACTGACCGGTGTGATGAGTGTCGCCGGTGAACGATTCGCGGCCCGGGATGTTCGGCGTGTTCGCGGTGGACAGCGCACCGGTCGCGAAGATGCAGTACCGGGCGGACAGGACGTCGCCGCGGTCGGTGCGCACCTCCCACCGGAGCGTCTCCTCGTCCAGTTCCGCGGAGGTCACCCGGGTCCCGAACAGGAAACGGTCACGCAGGTCGAACCGGTCCGCGACGTGATTGATGTATTCCAGGATCTCGGGCTGGGTGGCGTACTTCTCGCTCCAATCCCACTCCTGCTCGAGTTCCCGCGAGAACGAGTACGAGTAGTCGACGCTTTCCACGTCGCACCGGGCGCCGGGATAGCGGTTCCAGAACCACGTTCCGCCGACGCCTCCCGCCGCCTCCACACCCTGGACGGTCAGACCCAGGCTCCGCAACTTGTGGACGGCGTACAGACCCGCGAATCCCGCGCCGACGACAACCGCGTCCACGTCGCCGATCCGATTCGCACGAGCATCAACTTCGGTGCGTGCACTCACGGGCGCGCTCCTCTCCCATTCGACAGACACATTCGGCAGCAAAGGCCTGTCTGGGACGGTAGGTCGCGGCACCGGGGCAGCCACAGGTTCGTTCCCGGTGAGCGGTCGGGCAGCGCCTAACTGGACACGACGGGAGCGAGAGCGGGGTCGATCACGTCGGCCAGGGCGTCCCACGGCACGGTGACGGTGACGAGTCCGATGGCGTGCGGTCCCACCTGATAATCGTTGAAATGGATCTCCATGCCTGCCGGGGTGGCCAGCCAGTTGGCGAAGTTCGCCTCGGTCGGTTCGATGCCGCTGCGCTCGAAATCCGGTCCCGCGACCGTCGCGGGGAGCAGACGCGCGGATTCGTCCGACAGCGCCTGCAGTCCCGCCGGCAGGTCGGGGAAGAGATCGGCGAGCGTGATCGGCGCGGCCGTATCGGCATTCACCACCACCGTCGCGACGATCGGGGTGGGATGCGCACCTGGCGGATCGGCGTTCCACGACGTCACCAGCAGACCGCTGATCACATGCTCGCCGATGTGCGCGACGCTGTGCTCCTGGCTGCTCAACGTGAAGGCGTCGGTGCCCGAGCCGTCGATCTGGTCCTGGAGTGCGGCCCGCATCGATTCGTTGAACTCGGCGGTGACCGCCGGATTTCCACCCTCGATCTGCGGGATGAGGACGTCGTAGCCGACACGGCCGGTGGAACCCGTGACCTGCAACTCCGTCTCCGTGTACGGCAGGCTCGCGGGTGTGGTCGCCTCGGCGCTGGACGTGTCCGCGGCGGACACGGTCGTCGTTGTCGACGGCTCGCTCACTGCGGTGCCGGCTTGGTCGGAGCAGGCGGCCAGTGCGAGGACGACCGCGACGAGCGCCGCTGCCCGACCAGATCTCCGGATGCCGCTCATGAGCTATCTCTACCACGTCGATTCCGCGGGGTCACCTACCGACCGGGTCGACGATGGTGTGCAGCGTGTCGACGAAACCCTGTGCGGTGGATGCGTCGTAGAGGTCGGCGGAATACACCAGTTCGGCATCGATACCGTCGGGCCGCCCGTCGACGTCGTGACGTTCGGTGAAGTGGAAATGCAGATCGCACTTGGCGATGTCGAGTGGACGGGGTGTGACCTCGAAGTCGAGCCCGGACACGTTCAGGGCTGCGGGAGCGAAGTTGTTCAGCGACAGCGCGACTTGGAACAGCGGGTGCAGGGACGGTGACCTCGGCGGATCGAGCACCTGGACGAGTCGCTCGAACTGCACGTCGGCATTTGCCAGAGCGCGAAGCTCCACGCCGCGTGACCGATCGACGATGTCGCACAGCGTCATCGTCGGGTCTACCCGGGTGCGCAGAACGAGCGTGTTGACGAACATTCCCACCACGTCGTCGAGCGCCGGGTCTCCCCGGCCCGCGATCGGAGTTCCGATCGCGATGTCGGGGTCGCCGCTGACGCGGGCGAGCAGGACCGCCACTGCCGACCTGAGCGCCGTGAACAGGCTGGCGTGGTGCTCGTGCGCGGTGGCCAGCAGGCCTCGGTGCGCATGCTCGTCGAGCGAGAACGGAAGTCGTCCCGCTCGATAGGTCCACCGGCGGGGCCTGGGGCGATCGGTGGGCAGCGCGAGCTCCCCCCGAAGTCCCGACAGTTCCTTCGTCCAGTGGGCGATCTGCTGGGAGGCGATGCTGTCCGGGTCGTTCTCGTCGCCGAGCAAGGCCCGACGCCACACCGTGTAGTCGGCGTAGTGCACGACCGGCGGCTCCGACGCGGGCTCGCTGCCGGTCGACCGGGCACGGTAGGAGTCGGCGAGATCTCGTGCCAAGGGTGCGAGCGACCAGCCGTCGGCCGCGATGTGATGGACGACGCAGGCCAGAAGGTGGTCGCCGTCGCCGAGCCGGAACAGCCGGGCGCGCAGAGGAGGCTCACGCCGCACGTCGAATCCCGCGGACAGCAGTTCCGACGTCTGTGCTTCCACGTCCGCGGCGCCGGTCTCCACCGGAGTCAGGTCGGGCAACGCATCGGCCACGTCGAGCACACGCTGGTACGGCCCCGACGGCGAGTCGGGAAACACCGTCCGCAGCGAACGATGCCGGCCCAGCACATCCGCCATCGCCGAGCGCAGCGCGTCGACGTCGAATCCGCCGCGCACTCGTACCGTGAAGGGGATGTTGTGGAGAGCGGGTTGCACGACGGTGCGGTCGATGAAGTACTGCGATGGCGACAGCGGCACCAGGTCCGGCAGTGGTGCGGCGCCCAACGTCGGCCCGCGGGGGTGCCCCGCGTTCTGCGGGTGTGCGCCGGCCTCCGCGATCGTCCGTGCGAGTGCCGCGACCGTCGGTGCGTCGAAGAGTTCGCGCACGCCCAGCGTGGTGCCCAACTCGGCGTTGATCGTCGCGACCACCCGGATGGCCGACAGTGAATCGCCGCTGAGATCGAAGAAGGAATCGTCGGCGCCGACCGAATCCACGCCGAGCACCTGGGCGAATACCCGCGCGACGCGGCGCTCGGCCGGGGTCTCGGGGTCACGATGAAGCACCGAATCCGAGCCGAACTCCGGCAGCGGGAGCGCCGCCCGGTCGAGCTTTCCCGTCGGAGTCAACGGGATCGAGTCCACGAGCATGATCGATTTCGGAACCATGTATTCCGGCAGGAACCGTGCCAGGTGCGCCTTCAACGCTTCGCGATCGATCGACGCGTCCCCGTCGGCCATGATGTAGGACACCAGGTTCGGGTCGCCGGCCGGATTCCGTTGCACCACCGTCGCGGCGAAGGCGACGCCCGGATGCGTGTTCAGCGTGGCGTTGATCTCGCCCAGCTCCACACGGAACCCTCGGATCTTGATCTGGTCGTCCGCTCGGTCCAGGAACTCGAGCGTCCCTGCCGCCGTCCACCGCACCACGTCCCCGGTGCGGAACATCCGGGATCCGCTGCGGCCGAACGGGTCGGCGACGAACCGGGCAGCGGTCAGCCCGTGGCGCCGATGGTAGCCGCGGGCGAGTGCCGGGGTGGCGAGGTACAGCTCACCGACAGCGCCCGGCGGAAGCGGACGTAGACGGTGATCCAGAACCACCGCGTCCACACCGCGCATCAGAGCGCCGATCGTCATCCGCTCGTCCGGTGACACCGGATCCGTGAGAGTGACGCTGCACGTCGTCTCCGTCGGACCGTACGCGTTCCGCATGGTCCGGCCGCCGGCCCACCGCCGCGCCAGCGCCTGAGGACACACCTCCCCTCCGACCAGCACCAACTCCAGTTCGTCCATCGCGCAGGGATCGATGGCGGCCAGGGCGGACGGCGTCATCAGGAGGTGAGTGACGTGTTCGTCGCGCAACAGTCGTGACAGTTCCTCACCGCCGAACACCCCGGGCGGGGTCACGACGAGCGTCGCGCCGCCGACACAGGCCGCGAATACTTCGACGAGAGCGGTGTCGAAGCTCGGTGAGGCGAAATGCAGGACACGAGAACGCGCGGACACCGCGTACTTGTCCCGAATCTCCTGGGCGAGGTTGGCAAGGCCGCGATGGGTGACGACGACGCCCTTCGGCGCTCCCGTCGACCCGGACGTGTAGATCAGATACGCGGGATGGTCCACGAGTAGCGGCCGGGTCCGTTCCGCACCGGGGAGGGTTTCTTCACAGAGGTTTTCGAGGTCGTCGATATCCATGGTCAGCCATGCGACGGTGCCAGGCAGTCGGGCGCGCTCCGTGCGGACGGTCAGCCCGACCGTCGCGCCGCAATCGTCCAGGGTGTACGAGATGCGAGCGCTCGGGTGCGAGGGGTCGATCGGAACGTAGGCCGCGCCGGCCTTCGCGACGGCCCACAACGCCAGCACCGACTCGAGCGACCGCGGGATGGAGACCGCGACGATGCTCTCGGGCCCGATGCCCCGGCCGGTCAGGACGCGGGCGAGCCGGCCGGCGAGCCGGTCCAGGTCGCCGTAGGACAGTTCCCGCCCGCGGTCGCGGATCGCGATCGCCCCCGGGGCGTCCGCGACGGTCCCCGCGAGGATGCGGTCGAGTGTGATCGGGTCGGCATCCGGAAGTCCCTGCGCGGGAGCGAAATCTCCGCGCTCGCCGGCGAGGAAGACGTCGAGGTCGGCGACCGGTCGTTCCGACTCGACCGATGTGGTGAACCTGTCGAGGTAGGCGAGGAAACGCGCGTGATGTCCGGTCAGTTCGGCGTGGTCGTACAGTGCCGGGTTTCCCTCGAAGTCGATGCGGGCGGCACTGCCCTCGGCCCCCGGATAGATGTTGACGGCGAGGTCGGCGACGGGACCGGTGGTGAGCACGCGAACCGTCCCGTTCACGGAGCCGAGCGTGATCTCCTTCGTGAACATCATGACGTTGACCACCGGACCGAAATGCATGAGTTCGACACCGCCCGTGGCGAGGTCCCGGCCGATGTCCTCGCGGCGGTAGCGTTGATGCCGCAGTGCCGCTGTCAACGCCGTCTCGGCGGTTCCGACCGCCTGACTTACGGTGGCAGAGCCGATTCCCTTCAGCCGCAACGGAATCACATTGGACACCGAACCGCCCGAATACCTGAGGCGGGCCGTCGTTCTCGCCGACACCGGCAACGAGAGGACGACGTCGTCGACGCCGGTCATCCTGGCGAGGTAGGCGGCGAAGGCGGCGACCGTCACGGCCGTCGAATTCCGTGAGTTCCCGCTCGGGCTCGTGTGCCCGGTCGCCGTCCGGGCGTCGGTGCCCGGTCGCGCCGTGCGGCCGCTGAGGCTGAGGACCGACGCCAGGTCGCCGCCGGAGTCGCGCCAGTAGTCGCGGTCCCGGGCGAACCGGGTCGAGGCACGGTAGGTCGCGTCCTCCCGCACGAGACGTTCCGGCCCCACGATCCGGCTGTCCGGCGGCTCCCTGCCCTCGATGGCGGCGACATACAGTTCGGCCGTGCGGCTCATCAGCATCATCGCGGCGTACCCGTCCGACACGATGTGGTGAGCGCGGGAGTACCAGTAGTAGTGATCGTCGCCCAGCTGCAGAATGTGCGAGACGAGGAGCGGTCCGTCGTACATGTCGGTGCGAGCGCTCCGGTCGTTCCGCATCCAGCGATGGGCAGCGTCCACGGGATCGTCCTCGCCGCGAAGGTCCGTGGTGAGCACCCGGTCGTCGACGGTCGGGTCCACGACCTGATGCGGCTGCCCGTCGATGTCCAGCAGGCGCACCGCTCCCCAGCCGAATTCGCGATTCGCGCGACGGGTGGCGTCACGCAGAACGGCGAGTTCGGCCGGACCGCGCAGATCGACGTAGTGGGCGATGACGTACGGAATCTCCGGCATGAGCTGTTGCGCGAACCAGATGGATCGCTGCGCCGCGGTCAGCGGGAAGGCGCCCACGGCCGCTCGCGCCGGGCGCCCGAGCGGGCGCTCCACGATGGCGACGTCGGGCCGGACAGGCGCGGGCCTTTCCGGGCAGGCGCACGCCGTGCCGCCGGATTGCTGCTGCGAATCGAAATCGAAATTCATCTTTCCCCCTCAGGCTGCGCTCTGCACTCCATCACCCCACTGCGCAGAGTCGTCGCGGATGTCGGATCGGCGACTGCTATGGCACCAACCGTCAGCCTGCTCGACACGCACCGCCTCCACCAGGCACCCCAGGGTGCGCACCCGCCTACCCTCGAATTCGGGGAGGTGCCGCAGCCGCCATCCGAGTAGCGTCGAACGGGTGACTATTCGCCTTGGATATCAGATGCCGAATTTCAGTTACTCCACCCCCGTCGCGGACCTGTTCCCGACCGTTATCGCGCAGGCCCGTGAGGCCGAATCCGCGGGCTTCGACACCGCATTCGTGATGGACCACTTCTATCAACTGCCGGGCATCGGTGCGCCCGACGAACCGATGCTCGAGGCGTACACCGCCCTCGGCGCCCTCGCCACGGCCACCGACAACATCCAGCTGTCCGCGCTGGTCACCGGCAACACCTACCGGAACCCTCCCATGCTCGCCAAGGCGGTGACCACCCTGGACGTCGCCAGCGGCGGACGGGCCGTCCTCGGAATCGGCGCCGGCTGGTTCGAACTCGAGCACAAGCAGTACGGCTACGAGTTCGGCACGTTCACCGACCGATTCGAACGGCTCGACGAGGCACTGCAGATCATCGCGCCGATGCTGCACGGCGAACGTCCCACGTTCGACGGCAAGTGGTATCACGTCGAGAACGCGATCAACGAGCCACGGATCCGCGACAACCTGCCGATCATGCTCGGAGGTGGCGGTGAGAAGAAGACGTTCGGTCTCGCCGCCCGGTTCGCGGACCACCTGAACATCATCTGCAACGCCCGCGAACTGCCGCGCAAGCTCGAGGCCCTCGATGCCCGGTGCTCGGAGATCGGTCGCGACCGGTCCACGCTGGAGACCAGCTACCTCGCCTTCGTCATCATCGACGAGGACGGCGACCGCGCCCGGCAGCTCCAGCACGACTTCCTGCTCACGCAGGGTGTCGACCTGTCGAAGGCGTCGGACGAGGAACGCGCCGCCGCCACCGACCGGCAGTTCTGCGGCGCCCCCGACGAGGTGGCCGAACAGCTGAAGGCCCGTGTCCTCGACGCGGGAATCGACGGCATCGTCCTCAATCTCGTCGCCAACGGGCACGAACCCGGCATCGTCGAACTCACCGGGCGCACGTTGCGTCCCCTCGTCGACGCCTGACCGTTCCGGCCGCCCGGAATACGCGCACTACCTCTGCGGTTGCACCCAGAGGTAGTGCGCGAGGCTGACCTCTCGCGCCTGTTCTTGGTGACGAAAGGTAACGAATCCCGTGAGCGCTGTTCTGTCGATTCTCGATCTGGCCTACATCCGCGAGGGCGACACGGCGCGGGACAGTTTCGATGCGAGCGTGAAGCTCGCGCAACTCGCGGAGACCCGCGGGTACCGCCGCATCTGGTACGCGGAGCACCACAACATGCCGTCGATCGGCTCATCCGCGACGAGCGTCCTCATCGCGCACGTTGCCGCGCACACCGAGAGCATCCGGCTCGGCGCCGGCGGCATCATGCTGCCCAACCACGCGCCGCTGACGATTGCGGAGCAGTTCGGCACCCTCGAGACACTGCACCCCGGTCGCATCGACCTCGGACTCGGACGCGCCCCGGGCAGTGATCAGAAGACGATGTATGCGCTGCGCCGCGACCCGGCGTCCGCGGACCGCTTCCCGCAGGACGTGCTGGAACTCCAGGCATACCTCCGCGGTGTGTCACGGGTTCCCGGCGTCGACGCGATCCCCGGCAAGGGTACGAACGTTCCCCTCTACATCCTCGGGTCCTCGACGTTCGGCGCACAGCTCGCCGCGAAGCTCGGACTCCCCTACGCCAACGCGTCCCACTTTTCCCCCGACTCGCTCGTCGACGCCGTCACGCTGTACCGGGAGCGGTTCGAGCCGTCCGAGGATCTGTCCGAGCCGTACGTCATCGCCGGCGTCAACGCCATCGCCGCGGACACCACCGAGGACGCGCACCGGCAGTTCGAAGCGTCCCTGCGGCGGCGGGTGGTGCAGATGGTCGGTCGCGGGCAGAAGTTCACCCCCGAGGAGGTCGACCTCATCATGACGTCCCCGGCGGGTCAGCAGGTCGCGCAGATGGTGCGCTACTCGGCCGTCGGCACCCCCACCGAGGTCAAGACGTACCTCGACGAATTCGCCGAGCACGCGCAGGCCGACGAGCTGATCGTCGCCTCCCATGCCGAGAACACCGAGTCCTGGCTGAAGACGTACGACCTGCTCGCCGACGTGTGGCGCGGAGCGCCCGTGCGCCTTTCTGGTAGCTAGCACAACCAGAAAGGCGCACGGGCGGCGAAGCCGCCTACTGCTGGTGGACGATCACGCCACGCAGGTTCTTTCCGTCCCGCAGATCCTGGTAGCCCTCGTTCACCTGCTCGAGCGTGTACTTGGTGGTGATCAGCTCGTCGAGCTTGAGCTGACCCGCGTCGTACAGGCGTAGCAGTCGGACGATGTCGTACTGCGGGTTGGCCGAGCCGAACAGCGAACCCTTGATCGTCTTCTGGTTCAGGGTCAGGTCGGTTCCCGAGATGTGCACGGTGAGCTTGGCAGGGTCGGCGAGGCCGGTGATGACGACGGTGCCGCCCTTGCCGATGACGGCGGTCGCGTTCTGCACCACCTCTTCGTCGACGGTGCCCACCAGGATGAGGGCCTGATCGGCGCCCTGTCCCCAGGTCAGTTCGTTGACCTTCTCTGCCGCGGTCGCGGCGTCCGCGAACGCGTGGGTGGCGCCGAACTTCAGCGCGGCCTCCCGCTTCATGGCCACCGGATCCACCACCACGACGTACTTGGCGCCGGCGCTGACCGCGCCCTGCACGGCGTTGATACCGAGTCCGCCGATGCCGTAGATGACGACGGTGTCACCGGCGCGAACTCCGCCGGCGTACACCGCGGTGCCCCAACCGGACGGCACACCGCAGCCGACGAGGACGGCGGTCTCGAGCGGGAGCCAGTCGTCCACCTTCACCACCGAGTGCTGCGAGATGGTGGCGCGCTCCGCGAACGTGCCGAGCATGCACATGGCACCGAAATCCTGCTTGCCCGAGTGGAACCGGAACGATCCGTCGGGCATCGACCCCTCGAGGATCGTGGCGCCCATGTCACACAGGTTCTGGCGGCCGGTGGCACAGTACCGACACGTGCCGCAGTTCGGGATGAAGCTGCAGACCACGTGGTCGCCGGGCTTCACCTTGGTGACACCGGGGCCGACTTCCTCGATGATGCCGGAACCCTCGTGCCCGCCGACGATGGGGAAACGCGGCGGCAGATCGCCGTCGGTGAGGTGCAGGTCCGAGTGGCACAGGCCTGCCGCGACGTACTTGATGAGCACTTCGCCGGGACCCGGGCCGTCCAGATCGAGTTCGATGATCTCGAACGGCTTGTGCGTCTCGAACAGAACCGCTGCTTTGGTCTTCATGTCTTCTCTCCTCGTTGAGTGACGGTCAGAGTGCGATGTTGACGGCTTTGGTCTGGGTGTAGAGATCGATGGCGGTGGCCCCGAGCTCACGTCCCCACCCGGACTGCTTGTATCCGCCGAACGGCATGGCGGTGTCGAACCCGTTGTACTGGTTGATCCACACCGAACCGGCCTTGAGCTGACGGGCCGTGAGGTGGGCCTTGGACAGGTCCTTGGTCCAGATTCCGGCGGCGAGGCCGTAGATGCTGCTATTCGCCGCCTTTGCGACTCCCTCCTCTGCGTTGAACGGGAGCGCTGCGACGACGGGGCCGAAGATCTCCTCCTCGACGATGCTGAACTCGGGCTTCACGTCCACGAACACCGTCGGCTCGACGTAGAAGCCGGTGTCGCCCCAGCGCTTTCCGCCGGTGAGGGCGCGGGCGCCGTCGGCGAGTCCGGCGGCCAGGTAGCCGGTGACCTTGTCGAACTGTTCCTGCGACACCAGCGGTCCGAGTTGGGTGGTGGGGTCGAGTCCTGGGCCGATCTTGACCTGGCCGGCGGCCTCGGCGACCGCTGCGGTGAAGTCGTCGAAGATGCTGTCCTCGACGAACATCCGGGTGCCGGCGACGCAGCACTGGCCGTGGTTGAACAGCCAGGCGTTGAGCGATCCGGTGACGGCGGCGTCGAAGTCCGCATCCGCGAACACGACGTTGGCGCTCTTGCCGCCGAGTTCGAGCGACACCTTCTTCAGGTTGCCCCTGGCGGCGTCGACGATCTTCTTCCCGACCTCGGTGGAGCCGGTGAACGCGATCTTGTCGACGTCGTCGTGGGCCGACAGTGCCGCGCCCGCGTCTCCGTAGCCGGTGACGATGTTGACGACGCCGGGCGGGAAGCCGGCCTCCTCGAACACCTCGCCGAGCAGGATCGCGGTGAGCGGGGTCTGCTCCGCGGGCTTGAGGATCACCGTGTTGCCTGCGGCGAGCGCGGGGGCCAGCTTGAATGCGGCCATCAGCAACGGGAAGTTCCAGGGAACGATCAGACCGCAGACGCCGACGGGTTCACGCAGCGTGTACGCATGGAACTGGCCACCGGGGACGAACGGCATGCTCACGTTGACCGTGCTGCCCTCGATCTTGGTGGCCCAGCCCGCGAAGTAGCGGAAGATGTCGGCCGACCAGGCGACGTCGACAGCCGCGGCGATGCCCGCCGACTTGCCGTTGTCCAGCGCCTCGAGCTGGCCGAATTCCTCGGCGCGCTCGGAGAGGATGTCGCCGACCCGCCAGATCAGCCGTTCCCGCTCGTTGGGCTTCATGGTCGCCCACGGGCCCTCGTCGAATGCCGTGCGTGCGGCCCGGACCGCGCGGTCGACGTCTTCGGCGCCACCGCGCGCGACGGTGGTCAGCACCTGCCCGGTGGCCGGGTCGATCGTCTCGAACGTCTCGCCGCTCGCCGATTCCACCCACTGCCCTCCGACGAGGAATCGCTTGGTGCCGGACAGAAAGTTCCGTACCGACGGCAAGAGTTCCGCTTGGCTGGGTTCGATCGTCGCTGTCATCAAAACCTCCGAAGTTGTGAATGTGACGTGGCTCATAGTGCACTGGTTGCCATATCACTAACTGTCCTGACTTCGGACACCTCCGGACGGTCGCGGATCGGTGGATGAAACTGCAGCTAGACGGTGATATCGAGGGCTCGGATCCGGACGTAGAGCGTGCTGCGGCTGATGCCGAGCGCGGCCGCGGCGTGCACCTTGTTGCCGCCACATTCCTGCAGTGCGTCGACGATGGCCTGGCGTTCGGCGCGCTCGCGGCCGGCCAGCCGGGACACCCGCGTCGGCGTCCGATACTGGTCGGGCAGATCCGCGACAGCGATGTTCGCGCTGCTGCGTCTGCCCGCGGCGGCCTGCAGCACGACGGACAGTTCCGCGATGTTGCCCGGCCAGTCGCGGGCGATCAGAGCGTCGAGCGCGCTCGCCGTGAGCCGGAGACCGGGACGGACCGAATCGAGGATCCCCTGCGCTATGTCCGCGAATTCGCGGCTGCGTTGCCGCAGCGGCGGAAGCACCACCTGTCCGGGACAGCGGCCCACCAGACCCGCCACGCCCGGCGGCAGGTCACCCAGAGGAGAACTCGTCATCACGATGCGTGGCCCCGCGTCGGCCGCCAGCATCTTCACGACCAGCGGCAGCATCGACTCGGGCAACAGTTGCACTTCCTCGATCACCAGGACCGCGGAGGGTCCCGCCGCCAGCGAGAGAAGTCGGTCGATCCAGGCCTCGGCGCCGTCGAGAGCGATGGCGGTGGCGTCCATACATACGAGCGACCGGTCGCCGGCCAGGTCGCGGACCGCCGTCGTCCTGCCGGTTCCCGGTTCGCCGCTGATCACCACCGGATCCCGGGTCCCGCGCAGCCGCGACAACTCCGACCTGCTGCGTTCGACGACGGAACTCGACGGGGACTTGCCGCGCCGGATGGGGTTGCTGGTCCGGCGGTCCGGCCGGACGACGAACACGGCCCCGCCGTCCGTGCCTGCCACGCGGTCGGCGCGGACCAACGCCGGTTCGCCCGAGGACAGTTGGATGCGCACCGTCTTCGACTGCTCCGGACGCAGGTCCGCGGCAAGCCCCCGCAGCGTCGCGTGATCGGACACCTGGAGCAGGTCGAGCGCCACCCGATTGCTGAGCAGGATGTCCTCGCCGATCGCGGTGACCGCCATCTGATTCTGCGGCGAGACCCGCTGAAACGCGTCCACGAGCCGCTGCTGAGACACCCTGGACCCTTCGAGCAGCCGTCGTTCGATGTCCCCCGCCGCGCGGGCCAGGAACGGGGCGAACAGCGGGTTGGCACGCGACGCGACGCCCGTCATGTCGAGGATGCCCTCGACGCGGCGCGTCACCGGATGCACGATCGGGTGTCCGTAACAGCTGAGGTCCTTGAACCGCTCGAGGTAATGCTCCTCGCCGTGGATCACGACTCCACGCCGGACCTCCATCGGAGTCCCCAGCGCGGTGGTCCCGACGCAGTCCTCGCCGAACCTCGACCCCAGCACCGCCCCGGCGCCGTCGATCAGACGCTCGAGTCGGGGGCCGTCGAAGAGCCGGGCGACGATGCGGCAGTCGCGGTCGGCGAGCAGGACACAGAATCCGGTGCCCTGGATCTGCTGTTCCATCTCGTCGAGGACGGGCCGGGCCGCCTGCAACAGCCGGCTGGACTCGTCCAGGTCGGAGCAGGAGTCACCGGTCGGCGTCGAACTCGGTTCCAGGCCGCTGAGCGCCGAACGCTTCCAGGACAACGCGATCTCCGGCCGCATCGCCGCGTGCCCGGTCATGCCGCCAAACTCCAACCTCGACTCCTTGCCGCGCGCGGGTCAGGTCGTGCACCGGTGCACGACTCACACCCGAACGTACCCACCCAGTGTGACCCACGCCATAGTGCCTGCGGGCGCGGCGAGCAACTGTCCGGAATCTGGACAGTGCCGCGTTAACTCAGTCGAACAGCCCCCGCACGAACGGGATGGTGTCGGCCTGCGAATCGACGAGCGTGCCGCTGTGGTCGGTGGGATAGGTCTTGAACGTGACCGGCTCACCGTTGGCGGTCAGCGCCGCGACCAGCGAGAACGCCGAGGGCGCGGGCACGTCGATGTCGGTGAGCCCCTGCCCGATGAACAGGGGACGGTCGTACCCGCTCGTCGGGACGCCCATGTAGTCCACGAGCAGTCCGTGGAAGTTCGGGATCTGGTTCAGCGGCTTGCCGAACAGGTCGCCGACCACCACACCCTCCGCGGCGTCGTGGAGGTCGTTGACGCACAGCTGCTCCGCGGCGTTCACGTAGTGGGCGCCGAGCGGGGTGAGATACGAGTCGAGGTCGATCTCGGGGTGCGCCGACCGCAGTCCCGCGAGGATGTAGAACAGGTACGACGTGAGGCCGGCGGGGATCGCCGTGGGCGGCACTCCCGGGCCGAGCGGCAGCAGTGTCAGCTCGATGTTCGCGGGCACACCCGTTCCCACGGCCCCGCGGAAGTCGAGCGTCTCGCCGCCGTACTCGGTGGCGTAGCGGGCGGTGGTGATCGCGGCGCCGCCGCCCTGCGACTGGCCGACCACGACCCACTTGTTCGACAGGGACTCGTCGACGGCGCGGGCGGCCTTCACCGAGTCGACGACGCTGTGCGCCTCGACCTTTCCGTCGAGGTACGGCATCACACCGGGTGTGCCGAGGCCGACGTAGTCGGTGGAGACGACGGCGTATCCCTGGTCGAGCCAGCGTCCGAGGTACGGGTAGTCCCGCTCGGGGAGCGCGGGCCCGACGAGCGAGGGCGCACAGTCGTCCGCGAGACCGGACGTGCCGTGCGCCCACGCGACCACCGGCCATCCCCCGTCGGGCGCCTCCCCCGGCGGCACGTACAGGGCGCCGCTGCTGAGTGCGGGGCTCCCGTCGGACCCGATCGACCAGTAGGTGATTCGCTGCGCGTCGGCGGCGCCGGGGATCCAGAGGTCGACGGGCAGAGGCTCGACCTCCACGACGCTCCCCGGCGCGCGTTCGGCCTCGTCCGCGAACGCGGCCGGGGAGGCGAGGCAGGTGCCGCCCACCGTCAGCGATGCGATCGCGACGCTTGCCGCGGCTCGCGCCATCCGTACCGAGTGTGTCTTCACCGCTTCAAGATAGAGCGTCCCCGCACGTGAGTGGCAAAGCGTGCAGGAGCACGCTTTGCCACTCACGTGCGCTACGTCTGGGACGCGAGATCCCGTCCCCGGGTCTCGGGGATCGTAAACAGTGCGGCGATCGAGACCGCGACCAGCGCGAGCGCATACCACTCGAAGAGGTCCGGCGTACCGCGGTCGGCGAAGAACGTCTGGACATACGCGGCGGTCCCGCCGAACGCCGCCACACCGATCGAATACGGCACCCCGACACCGGCAGCGCGCAACCCGGTCGGGAACAGTTCGGCCATCATCGCCGGCATGACGGACAGGATCGCGCCCATCACGAACAGGGCGATCGCCATCGCGAAGAACAGCGTGACCGCGCTGTGCCCGATCATGGCGTTGAGCGGGAACAGCAGGGCAGCGATACCGACGTTGCCGATGTACAGCACCGGCTTGCGTCCGATCCGGTCCGACAACGCACCCCAGAACGGCAGGGACGCAATCAGTACGAGGTTCGCGCCGACCCCCGCCCACAGTGCGCCGGACGGATCGATGCCCCGGACGGTGATCGCGTAGGCCGGCGCCGACACGGCCCACACGTAGTAGACGACGGTGCCGCCGACGGTGAAGAACAGGATCTGGAACACCTGCCGCCGGTGCGCCAGGAACAGCTGCCACATCGACTGCTTCGCCGTCTCGTCACCCGACTCCTCGTAGACTTCGGTCTCCTTCATCCGGGACCGCATCCACAACACGAACAGCCCGAGCACGCCGCCCAGCAGGAACGGCACCCGCCAACCCCAGTCGGCCATCTGCTCCGAACTCAGCGTCGTCGTGAGCAGTGCGCCGAGAAGCGTGCCGACGACGACTCCGGTGGTGTTGGAGATGTAGATGAGACTCGACCACAGTCCGCGCCGGGCCGTCGGCGCGAATTCGACGATGTAGGTCTGCGCGGACGGCAACTCGCCGCCGTGCGCGACACCCTGCGCGAGACGCGCCACGACGAGGACCACCGCCGCCGCGACGCCGATCGTCTGATGGGTCGGCGTCAGACCGATGACGAGACTGCCGACGGCCGCCAGTCCGACGGCGAGCGTCATCGACAGTTTGCGTCCCCGCCGATCCGACAGCCAGCCGAAAAGCAGACCGCCGAACGGCCTGGCGACGAATCCGACGGCGAAGACTCCGAACGACGCGAGCAGGTCGGAGACCGCGGAGCCGGTGTGGAAGAACTGAGGGGCGAAGAACGCGGCGAACGTCGCGTAGACGGTCCAGTCGAAGTACTCGATCCCGTTGCCCGTGCCCACGCCGACGATCGCGCGCACCTTCTCCCAGCGCTCGGATCTCTGCTGGACGGTGTTCACGGTCCCGCTCTCGGTGGCGATCTCGGTCATCGTGCGTCGCTCCCCGCCGCCACAGCAGCATTGTCGGATCGGGCCTTGTCCAGCCGTCGAACGGCCAGTCCGGCGTAGATGGTGGCGGCGTCGGCGAGCACCGCGTCGTCGAATTGCGCTCGGGGCGAATGGTTCATGGGAGCGGCCGCGGGATCGGCACCGGGCATGCACGCGCCCAGTCCGATGAACGCACCGGGCACTTCCTGCAGGACGTAGGAGAAGTCCTCGGACCCTGCCATCGGATGGGTGACCGTCTCGTATCGGTCCTCTCCCATGAGGTCGCTGACCACTTCGGCACCGAACGCGACCTCGTCCACGTCATTGATTGTCATCGGGAACTCGGGGGCCACGGCGACGTCGACCTCGACGCGTTGCGCGGACGCCACCCCCTCCAGCACCCGGCGCAGCGCCGCCGGGACCTTCTCGTACGTGGTGGGCGAATAGCACCGCACCGTCGCCTCGAACCGCGCATCGTCGGGAATGATGTTGTGCCGCGACCCGGCCTGCACGTTCGCGACCGTCACCACGACGGGGTCGAACACGTCGAACGTCCGGGTGACCATCGTCTGCAGCGACGTGATCATCTCGGCCATCGCGGTGATCGGATCCCGGGCAGTCGACGGGGACGATCCGTGGCCGCCCGCCCCGCGCACCGTGACGGTCAGCTTGTACGACGCCGCGAGCAGCGTGCCCGCCTTGGAGAAGAACCGCCCCTGCGGCTTCTGGCAGGAGAAGACGTGCATGCCGTAGGCGGTGTCGGCGCGGCGCCCGGCGGCGTCGAGCACACCCTCGTCCACCATGACCTTGGCGCCGTCCCACCCCTCCTCGCCGGGCTGGAACATCAGGACGACGTCACCCGCCAAGTGGTCGCGATGACGGCTGAGCAGGTGCGCCGCGCCGACCAGCGCAGCGGTGTGCAGATCATGTCCGCATCCGTGCATGGCGCCGTTCTGCGCAGCGAAGTCGAGTCCTGTCTGTTCGGTGACCGGGAGTCCGTCCATGTCGGCGCGCAGCAGCACCGTCTGCGCGGCGTCGATCGAGCGCCTGCCGCCGCGGAGCACCGCGGTCACCGACGTCGTGTTCGTTCCCGTCGAGATCTCGAGCGGAAGGCCGTCCAACGCCTCGAGGACACGTTCCTGCGTGCGCGGCAGGTCCAGTCCGACCTCCGGTTCGCGGTGCAGTACGCGACGCAATTGCACGAGGTCACCCTGGAGGGCGCGGGCGTCGTCCACGAGATTCATTGCTCTCCCTTATGTCGGTGGTCACTTTCTCGACCGAATGCGTCGGTGGTCATATGCTGTGATCCGCGCAGCGACGGACTGTCGAGATCGTCGAAAACGATCATCTGTGCCGATTCAGGGAAGGTTTTATGAGCGAATTGCTGACTGAATCGGAGCTTTCGCTCATTCATGCACTGCAGATCCGTCCACGCGCGACGTGGTCCGAGCTCGCCCCGATCCTGCGGACGACGTCCGCGACGCTGGCAAGGCGGTGGGAGTCGATCACCGAGCGCGGACTGGCCTGGATCACCGCGTACCCCGCGCCGATGACGGGCGCCGGTGCATTCACCGCCATGATCGAGGTGACGTGCGATCTCAGCGGCACGAAGGCGCTGGTCGAGGCCCTCACTCGCGACCCACGGGTGGCGTCCATCGAGCATGCCGCGCGCGGGCGGGACCTCATTCTGACCGTGCAGACGGGGTCCCTGCACGAGTTGTCGGACCTGGTGCTCGAGGAACTGCCCGGCCATCCGAGCGTCAATTCGACCCGCACCCACACGTGCACCGCACTCCACGCGGAGGGCAGTCGCTGGCGCCTCGATTCCCTGGACACGGCACAGTCCGCCGCGATCGCCGCGCTGGAAAGCACCCCTCCGCAGTCCGGATCGGCTCGGCCGGAAAGCCTGACGGACGAGGTCGCCCGCGCGCTCGTCCGCGAACTCACCCGGAACGGCCGGGCGTCCGCGCGCGAGATCGCCTCGGTCATCGACCGGCCGGCATCATCGGTTCGCAGGCAGCTCGCGGGGTTGCTGCGCTCCCGTGCGGTGGTGCTGCGCTGCGACGTGGCCCAGGACGCGACGCGGTGGCCCATCACCGTCACGTGGTGGTGCCGCCTGCCCGTGCGCGCACACCGGGAAGTCGTGGAGATCGTCAACACCCGGCCCGAACTGAGGTTGTGCATGTCGCTCACCGGACCCGCGAACTTCCTCGTCAGCATGTGGGTGCCCTCGCTGCCCGACCTGTTGCGGGTTCAGGAGTGGCTGGAGAGCCGAGCCCCCAGCCTCGAGATCATCGACTCGTCGGTCACGCTCCGGTCCCGGAAGCGGATGGGGTGGGAACTCGACACCCACGGCCGCGCGACCGGTTATGTCACCGCGCACGGCGGCTGACCGCTACGGTCGAATGGGCATCATCGGACCGGCTGGAGCAGGTGATCACCGTGACCTCTACCGCGAAAACGTCGACGACCGGCGAGCGTGCCGATTTGCTGGAGTCGCTGGCGAAGCACCGCTACTTCCTCCGCTACACCGTCCGGGACCTCACCGACGAGCAGGCGGCCCAGCGCACGACGGCGAGCGAACTGTGCCTGGGCGGACTCGTCAAACACGTGTCGGACGTCGAACGGGTGTGGGCCGACTTCATCGTGCGCGGCACCGACGCCGTTCGGGGCGGTCCCGCGGACGGCACCGGCACCGACAATCGCGAGAAGGAGTTCACACTCCGCGACGACGAGACGCTGGCCGACGTCCTCGACCGGTACGCGAAGGTGGCGCACCGGACCGACGAGATCGTGGCCTCGCTGCCCGACCTCGACATCTCGCATCCGCTGCCGAAAGCGCCGTGGTTCGAACCGGGATCACGCTGGTCCGCCCGCCGTGTCCTGCTCCACATCATCGGCGAGACCGCCCAGCACGCCGGGCACGCCGACATCATCCGGGAGGCTCTCGACGGGTCGAAGTCGATGGGCTGAGTCAGCCGCGGGTGCGAGCCTCGATGAGGAAGCGGGTCGAGTGCGCCACGAACGGCCCCTCCGCCTCGATCAGCTCATGGAGCTCCCGCAGCCGCTCGAGGTACTGCTGGACGGTGAAGCCGGGCACCATCCAGATCACTTTGCGCAGGAAGTAGATGACGGCGCCGATGTCGAAGAACTCGATCCGCAGGGATTCGAAGCGGAGATCGACGACGTCGAGACCGGCGGCCTGCGCGTCCGCACTCTCGTCCTCGTAGTGGCGGCCGCGCCGCACCTTCTCCGGTTGCGGCCCCAGGAAGTACTCGACGAGTTCGAAGACACTCGCATGCCCGACGTGCTGCGAGAAGTACGTACCTCCGGGTTGCAGGACGCGGGCGATCTCGTCCCACCACACCGTGGCGGGGTGCCTGCTCGTCACCAGGTCGAAGGCGCCGTCGGCGAAGGGCAGCGGCGGCTCGTCCGCGTCGGCCACCACCACCGCACCGAGCGGGTGCAGCAGCGCCGTGGCCTTCGCGACATTGGGCGGCCACGATTCCGTCGCCACCATCACGGGAGGCATCTTCGCCGTACCGGCGAGGACCTCCCCGCCCCCGGTCTGGATGTCCAGGGCGGCATTCGCGGGCGCGAGCCGTTCACCCATCAGGCGCTGGTATCCCCACGACGGCCGCTGTTCGGTGGCCCGGCCGTCCAGCCAGGAGAAATCCCAGCCGTCCACCGACACGGATTCCGCCTCGGCCACCAGTTCCTCGAATGTGCGTCCCATGCCGGAAGCCTGACAGAAAATTCCGGGTCGATCGAGCGGATTACGTGGGGAAGCACCGGGCCGCCGGCGATGTTGACCCAGACATGACCGTCCCGGAACACCACACCCGAATCGCCGAGGAACGCGCCGACACAGAACGCCGGATCGCATCGCTGACCGGCCGTTTCACTGCGATCGTGGAGGGTTCGGAATTCACCACGGACGACGACGAACACGACCCCGAGGGTTCGACCATCGCGTTCGAGCGGGCCCAGGTGTCGGCGCTACTGGCCGACGCGCGGCGCGAGTTGGAGGATCTGGCGGCGGCGCAGCAGCGGCTCGACGACGGGACGTACGGCCTCTGCACGCGGTGCGGCCTGCCGATCGCCGACGTCCGGCTCGACGCGCTACCTGCCGCGCAGACGTGTATCGACTGCGCCGGTTAGCCGGTGTTACCGGACAGGAGGGCTCCCCATTCCCGGGTGGCCACGTCCCGTGCCCGTCGATGGTCGTCTGCGGCGGGGTGCACGCCGTCGGCGAGGTCGGCGAGGGCTTCCGCCAGATCACCGACATCGACCTGATGCCGCATGGAGGAATCGAGTAGTTCGTCGAAGGCCTGGTCCGCGCTGTACGAGCTACCGCGCGCGGTGGTCAGGATCTGTACTGCAGCGTCCAAAGCGGACAGGTGCCGTGTCGCGCGGGTGTCGCGGTGAGCTTCGATCGTCAATCTTCCGCCTCTGAGGTGTCGCCACTGGGCGTTGCCGGTCTCTTGTCACCACATCACATCACGATCGGGGCGTCCGTGTTGCCGAATCGAGACCGTGTCCGAAAGTTGTTTCTCGCCAGCAGGATACGAACGCCGGCAAGATACTTGTAACTCTCGTTACTACTTCAGGGTACTACCCGTCGGTAGGGGCGGACGGCGCCACATTTCTGAATGGCTCCAGAACAGCGGATCCAAACCGAACAGTTCGGCCATTCCGGAATACTGGTTTCCGGGTGGAGGTCTCCGCCCGACGCGATCGGACGGCCGTGCGCCGCGCAGTCCCTGTGGACCCGTGTGACCAGAACTGTTCAGAGTCGGGATGATTGACGTGAAGCTCGTCGTCGACCTCAATCGGTGCCAGGGTTACGCGCAGTGCGTGTTCCTCGCACCCGGCGTCTTCACCCTGCACGGAGAAGAGGCACTTCTCTACGACGCGGGCCCCACCGACGACGAACGCGACCATGTGGCGCAAGCCGCCGCCGCGTGCCCGGTGCATGCCATCACCACGGACATCCCCGCCCGACACGATGGGCAGTGACGTGCGGATCGTCATCGTCGGCGCGTCGCTCGCGGGCCTGCGCGCCGCGGAGGCACTGCGGGGGCAGGGCTTCGACGGTTCCCTCACCCTGATCGGCGACGAACCCTACGAGCCGTACGACAGGCCCCCGCTGTCGAAGGCAGTGCTCCTCGGAATCATGCCGCCCGACCACGCGGCGCTGCCCTTCCGCCCGGACCTCGACGCGCAGTGGCGGCTCGGTGTGCGGGCCACCCGTCTCGATCTGGAGAACAACCGGGTTGTTCTCAGCGACGGCGCCACCGTCGAGTTCGACAAGGTGCTGATCTCGACCGGCGTCCGCGCCAGGCCGTGGTCGAACTCGTCCGAGGCCGCACTCGACGGCGTCTTCACCATCCGAACCTGCGACGACTCACGCCGGCTGAACGAGCGACTGTTCGCCGGACCTCGTCATGTCCTGGTGATCGGGGCCGGGTTCACCGGCTCGGAGATCGCGTCGGTGTGCCGGGAGCGCGGGCTGTCCGTGACGGTCACCGAACGCGGCCCGGCACCGCTGGTCGGCGCGCTCGGCGGAGTGGTGGCGGCGGTCGCGGCCGACATGCAACGCGACCACGGCGTCGACCTGCGCACCGGGGTCACGGTGACCGGGCTCGACGGGGACGGCAACGGGCAGCTGTGCCGTGCGCATCTGTCGGACGGGACCACACTCGACGTCGATGTGGCGATCGTCGCGCAGGGCAGTATCCGCAACACCGACTGGCTGTTCGGCTCCGGTCTCGCCGCGGGACCCCGCGGGGTCACGTGCGACGCCGGTTGCCGGGCATTCGACATCAACGGCATCGTCACCGACAACGTGTTCGTCGCCGGTGACGTTGCGCGGCAACCACATCCGCTCTACGACTACCAGTTGCTGGCACTGGAGCACTGGGGCAACGCGATCGGTCAGGCCGAGGTGGCGGCGCACAACATGATCCACGACGGTCTCCGCCGGCGGCCGCACCTCGAGATTCCGGCGTTCTGGTCCAGCCAGTTCGGCGTCAACATCAAGTCCGTGGGTATCCCCACCTACTCCGATCAGGTGGTAATCACGCAGGGTTCCGTCGCCGACCGGCGATTCGTGGCGGCGTACGGCTTCCGCGGACGCGTCACGGCGGCTGTGGCATTCAACCAGGGTAAGTGGCTCGACTTCTACCGAGGCCTGATCGAGTCGGCGGCCGCATTCCCCCCGGACTTCGACGTCATGGACCGGGCGGAGCCGTTCGAGGTGCGTGCGTCGGAGTTGCCGGACCCGGCCGTTCTCAGCCACGGACCCACCGTCGCGGTGACCGGCCATCTGCCCACCGAACGTCGGGTCGAGTTCGTCTCGCTACCGAAGTAACAGGGAGAGTGTCCATGTCGCGTGCGCAGCTGTTCCAGCGGATCACCGACCAGGCGAGCCGGCCGAATCCGTATCCGCTGTACGAGGAACTTCGTGAGACCCGGGTGGCGCCGCAGGACAACGGCTCCTACCTCGTCGGACGGTACTACGACGTCATGGCGCTCCTGCACGACCCGCGGATCAGCTCCGACCTGCACAACCGTGGTCCGGGACTTCCCGGATCGGATCGTGCCGGCGACGGGCCGGAGTCGTTCCTCAAACTCGATCCGCCCGAGCACGATCGGTTACGGAGACTGACGACGCGACAGTTCGGCCCGCCGCACAGCCCCGACCGAATCGACTCCATGCGTGGCGAACTCGCCACACTCGTCACGAAACTGGTCGACGGGCTGGACGGTAAGGAGCGCATCGACATCGTCGACGACTTCGCCTACCCCTTCCCCGTCACCGTGATCTGCCGACTGCTCGGAGTACCCCACGAGGAGGAACCCAGGTTCCACGCCTGGGCCGACGCGTTGGTGGCAGCCATCGACCCGCGTCGCACCAGCGCCGACAACGAGCAGGCGAAGGTGGCGCAGAAGGCCCAGATGGAGATGGCCATGTTCATGGCCGGTCTCATCGAGGACCGTCGCCGCGATCCCGGTGACGACATGCTGTCGGGGCTGGCCAACGATTCGGGGCCCGACGGTCAGTTGAACACCGTCGAGTTGGTCACCAATTCCATCCTGCTGTTCATCGCCGGGCACGAAACCACCGTCAACCTCATCACCAACGGCATGCTGACCTTGCTGCGCAATCCCGACGTTCTCGAACGTCTTCGCGCCGAACCGCAGTTGATGCCGCAGGCCGTGGAGGAACTGCTCCGCTTCGAACCGCCCGTGCATCTCCTGGGTCAGCGAACGCCGATCGTGGACATCGAAATCGACGGTGTCACGGTCCCGAAGGGTTCGCCGCTCGTACTGGCATTGGCATCGGCCAATCGTGATCCCGAACGATTCGTCGACGCCGACAAGTTCGTCCCCGACCGCGCGGACAACCAGCACGTGGGTCTGGGCAGCGGCATCCACAGTTGCTTCGGCGCACCCCTCGCCCGCCTCGAGGGGCAGATGGCGCTCGCCGAACTCATCCGCCGCCTCCCCAATCCGCGCCTCGTCGAGGACCCGCCGCCCTACCGGCCCAACCCGGTGCTGCGAGGCCCGCGGCACCTGCTGGTGGACTGTGGGTGAGCTGCCGCCGCGCATCCCCGATCAACTCACCGGGGTGATGTCGGTGATTGATTCGCGGTCTTCGGGTGGGGTCGATGTGTGCTGGCGGGATCCATTCGGTCCGGCCCGCGTATGCGGAATGGTGGGGCGCAGACCTCGTCGCCCATCCGGCCGGACCGTCGTTGACCTGAGCATGGCAGGCGTCGCAAACCAGGGCGAGACCCTCGATGTCGGTGTGCCCACCCTTGTGCCAGTCCGTGACATGGTGAACCGCACACAGACTCGCCGGTGACGAGCACCCCGGCCGGGTGCAACCCCCATCTGCGGCGATCAGCGCGAGCCGTTGGTCGGCGTTGGCCAGACGACGTCGCCGACCAAGGTGCAGTGGACGACCCGCATGGTCGAATAGCGCGAGCACCGGATGCGCCTCCTCGGCCAATGCTAATGCGTCCGCGATCGGGAGCAACCCACCGGTGGCGGTCGTGGCCAGACCACCGACCGCCTGCTCCAGCTGCTCGAGTGTCATCGTGACGATCACCGTGGCAGGGAGGCCCCGGTGCCGGCCGAGCACCCCCGACTCGAGCAGCGCCCGGAACACTGTGCTGAACGCATCGTGATTGCGCTGCGCTGCGGTGCGGGTATCGCGGACGGCCGCCGCCGCCAACAGGTCACGATCGATCGACGGGTCTTCGCCGTCGCCGGCCGGCGAGGCGGGATCGTCCGGATTGTTCATTCCGGGCCGCGCCCATTTGGCGAGGATCGGATCGAGCATCGCCCGCGCTACGGGATCGAGCTCACCGGAGATTCTCGACATCAGCTCGGTGTCCTGCCGACCGATCGAGATGCCCCGTCGGCGTTTCCGGTCGCGGTCGTCGCCGAGGTTCCCGTCCGGATTCAGGTATGCCAGCAACCGGTGCCCGGCCTGCTCCACATCCTCCGGGGTTCCGCTTCTCGCCAAGTTCGCGAGCACGGCCTCGGCGTCGGCGACCGCGTCGTTGTCGACGGCGTGGGGAATCTTGCGCATCACCTTCGCAATCGCCCGCACATGATCCGTGCCGATGTCACCGTCGCTCTGTGCCGCAGCGGTTTCCGGCAAGACGGGTGGCATCGGTTCGCCGGCCATGGTGTGCCACACGCCCAGCTCGCGGGCAGCGGTGAGGCGGGCGGACGCGTCCGCGCCCGAGATCCGGAGTACGTCGATCAGGAGCTTCTTCGGCGACGAATACCCCAGACTTGCCGGGACCGAACGTTCCACGCTCTCCACGACCAAACGGTGTGAGACCGCCTCCGCGCGGCGAAGCCACTGCTCCACCCCGCGCATCACCTCGACGAGATCAGAGTCCGACAACTCGGCCAGCCCGGCATCGAGCAACCCGTCCACCGCGGCATCGAGCATCGACATATGCTCCGCCACCCGGCTACCCGCCGACCCTCCAGTCGAACTCATGTGCGAATACTACCGCGAGGGTCCGACACGTTTCGGAGGCGAAACCGAGCCTCCCCACCGGACCGATCAGACCCCGCGATCGCGCAGTGACTCGGACGGCGTCACGCCGTACTTGCGGCGGTAGGCGGCGGCGAATCTTCCGGTATGCATGATTCCCCAGCGTGTCGCGACTTCGGAAACGGTAGCGCAGGAGCCGATTCCGGTGAGGTCGGCGTGGACACGCTCGAGGCGCACGTCGACGAGGTACTCCATCGGAGTCATACCCACGTATTCGCGGAACCCCTGCTGCATGCGCCGGACGCTCACTCCGACGAGTTCAGCCATCTCCCCCGCGCTCCACGGGCGGGCCGGGTCCTGCTGGATCGCGTCGATGACTCGCTTGACGATGCGCGGCCGGATTCCCGCGGCACCTGCGTCGTCGTCCGGCATCGCGGTGAGCACGAGCGCAGTGGTCAACGCTCCGCACAGTTGTTGCGACACCTGATCGCTGTGTAGGAGAACGCTGTCGCGCAACGCCTGGTCGGCGATGGAGCGGACGAACCTCAGCCAGTCGGCGCCTGCGCCGGTGCGCAGGTCGAGTTGCCGCGGCAACTCCTGGCCGGGCCGTGCGAGCACGCGGTCCATTTCGCGCTGCAGGTAGTCTCGGTCCACCTTGAATCCGATGATCTCGCAGGAACTGCTCCAGTTGGTGATGACGGTGCGGGTGTCGGGCGGGCAGATGGTGGCCAGCCCAGGCGTCGAGGTCACTTCCGTCCCGCCGGTGACGGAGACGATGCGGCCGGCCAGGGGGATGTTGATGCCGTACGCACCGGGATGGTCGGACTCGATCGACACGGGCGCGCCGAAACCGATCCGGGCGAGCCTGGACGGGCCCATCTGCGAGGACTCCAGGGAAGACCGCGCAGCGGTGTCCCGTGACAGCGGACGCAGCTCGTGAGGGAAGTACGCGTCCGCGACCACCTCGTGAACCTCGTCCCAGTCGGTGAAACCGGGACCTTCCAACCGTCCTCGCATGCGTACGTCCAGACCTCTCACCTCGCGCCACGACCGCGCATGGGCAACTCCCGACCCTAGCATCGCCTGTGACTCACGTCACTGCAAGCGCCGGCGACTCACGTCCGGCAAACCCGTTTCGCGTTCCGGATCGCGCCTTCGCAATGCGGATCGACGGACTGTGACGCCCGTCATACGTTGTGCAGGTCCCCAATCGCAGGGGTAATCGCACGAATCGTGCAGAAAGGCGGTCAGGAGAAATGGACCAGCGCACTCTGCGTAACATTTTCGGCCAGTTCGCCAGTGGCGTCACCGTGATCACGTGCGCCAATGCCGCCGGTGAGCCGCACGGCGCGACCGTCACCGCCTTCACCGCCGTCTCGATAGAGCCGCGGCTGTGCCAGGTGACGTTGACCCGGAAGTCGAAGGCATGCAGCTACCTCGGTGATGCGCCGTTCGCGGTGAACATTCTGGCCGCCGATCAGCTCGACACGGCCATGCACTTCGCGGGCAAACCGCAACGGACGGAACCGGTGTGGGACTCCGCTGGCATCGCTCCCGCGCTGTCCGGCAACGCGGCCACGCTCACGTGCTCACCCTGGGCTTCCTACGACGGCGGTGACCACATCATCTTCATCGGCGAGATCGTCGACGCGACCGTCGACGCGACCAAGGACCCACTGCTGTTCTACCGCAGCACCTTCCACGACCTCGGTGCCACCTCGGGCACCACGGCGTGGAACGGCTGCCTCGACGACCCCCACAGCGGATGGTTCGATGCCGCCGCGTCGTTTACTCCGCTCCACCTGCAGCTCGCTCAGGCTGCCTCGTAATCCTGACCGAAAGGGAACACCATGACCACCACCGAAGCTGCCCCCGATACCGACGTCGACCGCACGAAGGTCAATGTCGGCGCCGACTGTGAAGCGAACCGGACCGCGAACTTCGCCACCCGTCCGATGACCGGTGACGAGTACATCGAGTCGCTGCGCGACGACCGCGAGATCTACCTGCACGGCGAGCGTGTCAAGGATGTCACGACGCATCCGGCGTTCCGTAACCCGATCCGGATGACCGCCCGCCTCTACGACGCGATGCATACCGGCGAGCACGTCGACACTCTGACCACACCGACGGACACCGGCAGCGGGGGTGTGACGATGCCGTTCTTCCGGGCGCCGAAGAACTCCGACGATCTGCTGAAGGATCGTGACGCGATCGCCACCTGGGCGCGGATGACGTACGGCTGGATGGGCCGTAGCCCCGATTACAAGGCGTCGTTCCTCGGCACCCTGCACGCGAACAAGGAGCTGTACTCGCCGTTCCAGGACAACGCCGAGCGCTGGTACAAGGAATCGCAGGAAAAGGTCCTGTACTGGAACCACGCGATCATCAACCCGCCGGTGGACCGGCAGCTCCCGCCCGACGAGGTCGGGGATGTGTTCATGAAGGTGGAGAAGGAAACCGACGCCGGCCTGATCGTCTCCGGCGCCAAGGTCGTGGCCACCGGCTCGGCGATCACCAACTACAACTTCATCGCCCACTACGGTCTGCCGATCAAGAAGAAGCAATTCGCGCTGATCTGCACCGTCCCGATGGACGCGCCGGGTGTGAAGCTGATCTGCCGCACCTCCTACACCCAGCAGGCCGCGGTGATGGGCTCCCCGTTCGACTACCCCCTGTCGTCGCGGATGGACGAGAACGACACAATCTTCGTCTTCGACAAGGTGCTGGTGCCGTGGGAAAACGTGTTCATGTACGGCGACGTGGACAAGATCAACGCGTTCTTCCCGCAATCCGGATTCCTGCCGCGTTTCACCCTGCAGGGCTGCACCCGCCTGGCCGTGAAGCTGGACTTCATCGCCGGCATGTTGATGAAGGCCCTCGACGCCACCGGAGCCGGCGGGTTCCGTGGGGTGCAGACCCGCGTCGGTGAGGTCATCGGCTGGCGGAACCTGTTCTGGTCGTTGACCGAATCGATGGTCCGCGACCCGGAACCGTGGGTGGGCGACACCGTCATCCCGAAGCTCGAGTACGGGCTGACGTACCGGATGTTCATGCAGCAGGGCTACCCGCGGATCAAGGAGATCATCGAACAGGACGTCGCGTCCGGGCTGATCTACCTGCCGTCCTCGTCCGCCGACTTCAAGAGCCCCGACGTCCGACCGTACCTGGACAAGTACGTCCGCGGTTCGGAGGGGATGACCGCGGTCGAACGCGTCAAGATCATGAAGGCGCTGTGGGATTCGATCGGCAGCGAGTTCGGTGGCCGCCACGAGTTGTACGAACGGAACTACGCCGGCAACCACGAGGGCGTGAAGGCGGAACTGCTGATGTTCGCCGAGAACCGGGGCACGGTCAGCTCGATGAAGGGTCTGGCCGAGCAGTGCCTGGCCGAGTACGACCTCGACGGGTGGACCGTGCCCGACCTGATCGGCAACGACGACGTGTCCTACTTCGGCCGCAGCTAATCGCGCAGACCAGGAGAAACATGACCACCATCGACAGCCCTACCGCGGTCGGCTCCGGCAACGCCGCCACCGACAAGTTCAAGGGCGCAAGGTTCACCGCCGACACGTCCCCGGAACGCCTGTCCGCGATCGCCACCGAGGCGCTCGCCGGGCTGAGCGCCCTGATCCACAAGCACGCCGTCACCTACCCGGAGTACCGGGTCCTCAAGCAGTGGCTCATCGATGTCGGTGAGGGCGGCGAGTGGCCGCTGCTGCTCGACGTGTTCGTCGAGCACGACATCGAGGAGGTGAACTCCACCAGGTTCCGGGGCACCAAGGGCAGCATCGAGGGACCGTACTACGTGCCCGGGGCACCGGAACTGCCCGCGCGGTGCACCCTGCCGATGCGCGACGAGGACCGGGCCCACCCCGCGCTTGTCCTCCGCGGCCGGGTGACCGACCTCGACGGGGCCGGCCTCGGCGGCGCCACCATCGAGTTGTGGCACGCCGACGACGAGGGCTACTACTCGCAGTTCGCGCCGCACCTACCGGAATGGAACCTGCGCGGCACCATCGTCACCGACCCGGAGGGGCGGTACGAGATCACCACCATCGAGCCTGCCCCGTACCAGATCCCGACCGACGGCCCGACCGGTCAGTTCATCGAGGGGGCCGGCTGGCACCCGTGGCGTCCCGCGCACCTGCACCTGCGGGTGACGTCCCCGGGCAAGCAGCCGATCATCACCCAACTGTACTTCGCCGGCGGCGACTGGATCGACGACGACGTCGCCACCGCAACGAAACCCGAACTCCTCCTCGATCCGCAACTCGACGACGCCGGGCGTAAGGTTGTCAGCTACGACTTCGCGCTCGATCCCGCCGCGGACTGAGACACCCACCCTCCCCCGGGCGACGCGAAAGATCGTGTCGCCCGGGGGATCGACGTTTGTGGAGGAATCATCATGCCGAGCACATCACCGGCGCGGACAACGGAATTCGTGCACACCGCGACGGCCGTGATCGAGGTCGTCGTCGAGGGCAGCGGTCCGTCGGTGATCCTGCTGCCTTCGCTCGGGCGCGAGTCGTACGACTACGACGACGTCGCGAGTGGACTCGCGCAGAACGGCTTCCGGGTCTCCCGACCCCAGCCGCGTGGCATCGGCCGGAGCACGGGACCATTGGAGAACATCACGTTGCACGACCTGGCCGCCGACATCGGAGCGGTGATCGAGGACCAGGACAACGGTGCGGCCGTCGTTCTCGGTCATGCCTTCGGGCACTACGTCGCCCGGATGCTCGCCGCCGACCGGCCCGACCTGGTGCGCGGCGTCGTCGTGGCTGCGGCGGGCGCCCGCAACTACCCGGCCGCACTGACGGCGCTGGCGGTCAAATGCTCCGATTCCTCACTGCCCGACGAAGAGCGGATCGGCTACCTGCAGATCGGATTCTTCGCCCCCGGCAACGATCCGAGGGAGTGGCTCACCGGTTGGTATCCGGAGGTGTCGAAGCGGCAGCTCGCCGCCTCGTCCGCCACACCCAAGGAGGAGTGGTGGGATGTCGCGCACCAGCCGATCCTGGATCTGCAGTCCGCTCTCGATCCGTTCCGCCCGCGTGAGACGGAGAACGAATTGCGGGATCGGTTCGGCGAATTGGTTACCGTGACCGTCGTGCCGAACGCGAGCCATGCGCTGATGCCGGAAGCGCCCGCACAGGTTGTGCGGGCGCTCACCGACTGGATTCGGGCTCTCGACAGCTGAGCTGTCAGACCCTTTCGAAGATGGCGGTCAGCCCCTGGCCACCGCCGATGCACATAGTCTCCAGGCCGTAACGGACTCCGCGACGGTCCATCTCGCGCAGCAGTGTGGTGAGGATCCGCACTCCCGTCGCGCCGACGGGGTGCCCGAGCGAGATTCCCGAGCCGTTGACATTGGTGCGGTCGAAATCCTGTGCACCGAAGTTCCATTCGCGCGTGACAGCCAGCGCCTGTGCGGCAAAGGCCTCGTTCAGTTCGATGAGGTCGATGTCGGCGAGGGTCAGCCCGGCGCGTTTCAGGGCCCGTTCGGTGGACGGCACCGGTCCGATGCCCATCTCGGACGGCTCCACCCCCGCGACCGCCCAGGTGACCAGGCGTGCGAGGGGCCGGAGCCCCAGACGCTCCGCCTCCGCCCGGGTGGTGACGAGGCATGCTGCCGCACCGTCGTTCTGCCCGCTGGCGTTGCCGGCGGTGACGGTCGCGTCGGGGTCGGTGGCGCCCATGATGGGCCGCAACCGAGCGAGCGACTCGATTGTCGTGTCGGCACGGGGGTGCTCGTCCCGATCGACGACCTGCGGATCGCCCTTCCGGACGGGAACTTCCACCGGCACGATCTCCTCGGCAAACTTTCCCGAGTCGATCGCGGCGACCGCCCGCCGGTGGGAACTCACCGCGAGCTCGTCCTGCTCGAGGCGGCTGATGTCGTACTTGCGGCGCAGGTTCTCCGCCGTCTCGAGCATGCCGCCCGGCACCGGATAGTTGCGTCCGCCTGCGGTGACACGACCGCGGGCGAGCCTGTCGAGGAGCGCTGCCGGCGCACCTTTGGCTCCCCAGCGCATCGACTCCGTGTAGTACTCGGCGCGGCTCATCGATTCCACGCCGCCGGCGATCACCAGCTCGGCGATCCCCGTCTGCACCCGCATCGCCGCGTCGAGCACGGCCTGCAGACCGGATCCGCAACGACGGTCGAGTTGCTGACCGGGAACCGTCACCGGCATTCCCGCGTCCAGGGCCACGACGCGGCCGATGGCAGGCGCCTCACCGTTCGGGTAGCACTGACCGAAGATCACGTCGTCGACGCGGCCCGGATCCACCTTCGTCCGCGTGAGCAGTTCGGACACCACCCGAGCGCCGAGGTCGGCGGCGGGCGCGTCCTTGAACTGCCCGCCGTATCGGCCGACGGGGGTGCGCAGGGGCTCGCAGACGACGACGTCGTCCGCCTGGGCATTCGTACTTTCAGGCACTGCGGAAATCCCTTTCGTGATCGGTCCAGCGCTGCGCCCATTCACGCAGTTCGACCGCTCGGATCTTGGCTCCGTTGCCGCCCACGGTGGTCGGCATTTCCTCGATCACGTGCACCGCGGCGGGAACCTTGAACGCCGCCAGCGACTCTGCGCACCAGGCCCTGAGCTCGGCGGCGCCGGCCGACGTGTCTTCGGTGGGAACGACGAACGCCACGGCCTCGGTGTATCCGCCGGTGCCGGTGATGCCCACGACCTTCGTCAGGTGGACGGCGTCGTGTTCCGCCAGCCGGTGCTCGATCTCGGCGGGGTCCACCAGGAACCCGCGTAGCCGGAGCACGTCCCCCATTCGGCATACATACGTATAGCCTCCGTCGCCGGTCGCGACGGCGAGGTCGCCGCTGCGGAACCACCCGTCCCTCGTGAACGCCCGTGCGGCCGCATCCGGATTGCCGAGGTAGGCGTCGACGACGTTCGGTCCGCGCACCTGAAGCTCACCCTGCTCACCGTCCGGAAGGACCGAGTCGTCGAGCGGGTCGACGATGCGAACCTCGATGCCGGATTCGACCGGGCGCCCACCGCCGTTCCAGCGCAGGGATTCGGGGTCCGCGGCATCCCACAGCAGCATCAGGGCGAACACCTCGGACGACCCGAAGACGCCCGTGGTGACGGCACCGAACTCGTCACGCACCCACGCGGCCACCTCGTGCGAGCGGCCGAGGAAGTCGGCGATGCCGAGGCGCTTCAACGACGACAGGTCGGCACGGTTACCCGCGTGCCACGTGTCGTGGAGCCGGGTGAAGAGATCGTCGCCGCCGACGACGTGCGTGACCTTCAGCGACTCCATCCGGGCCAGCGTGACCGCGGCGTCGAAGACGGGCTCCATCAGCAGCGTGCCGCCGCCTGCGAGAGTGGCCAGGGCGGTGCTGTATCCGAACACCCCCGACACCGGCAGCACGCACAGGGTGACGTCTCCCGGTTCGACGGCAAGGACGACGGCGTCGGCTCGCGCGTGCCGGACCACCGCCGATTCGCGATGGGCTGCGAGTTTGGGAACACCGGTGGATCCGGATGTCGTGAACGCGACCGCGAGCACGTCGTCCGGGGCAGCCCGCTCACCCGCAGCGGTGATGGTCGCCATGTCGGGTGTCACCGGCACCTGGACGGTGCCGGTGTCCGCGCTGCCCGCTGTCCAGGCGCCACCGCCGAGGTCGAATCGCGCCGGGTCGGGGGCGTCGCCCGTCGTTCCGGGACCGCGCACGACGGCGACTGCCGGCGCCGGGAGGTCGAGGGAGTGCTGTGCCTCTCCGAGTCGTCCGAACAGGTCGAGACCGTGGAAGTGATCGGCCACGGCGACCACCGCGGGGCGCGCCGAGGTGAGGATGTGTGCGATCTCGTGGGTGTTGTACCGGGTGTTGACGCCGATGACGTGTGCACCCACGGCGGACGCGGCGAGTTGCCAGACGATCGCGTCCGACCAGTTCGGCAGCAGGACGGCCACACACTGGCCGCGCCGGACGCCGACGCGCAGGAGTTCCGACTTCAGGCCGTCGACGCGGGCTCGGAGTTCGCTGCGGCTGGTGACGATCGGCTCGCCGTCGACGACGTCGAGGGCGGCAGCGGCACCCGGGTCGGCGGTCACGAGTTCGTCGAGCAGCGAGGCGAGTGTGTCACGACGCGTCGCCGTGTCGTGCGCCGTCACGAGAGCACCACCGCCGCACGCAGATCGGTCAACCACTCGTCCGCCATCGAGGCGAAATCGTCGATCTCCTCCATGGGGTAGTGGCCGATGCCCTCGAGCAGAGTGAACGACGCAAGTCCGGGACGGGCGGCGTCGAGTGCCGACACGGTTTGCTCGACGCGTCCGGCGTCGATCCACGGATCCTGCGCTCCGGCGACGAGTCTGAGAGGACAGGTGATCTCGGCGATCCGGTCGCGCACGTCGTGCGTGCCCCAGCCGATCAGGTCGGAGGACGAGATCTCCGGGTCCTCACGCTTGTGCATCGTGGCGATCAGGTGCGCCTTCGCCTCGGGCACGGTATGTCCGACGGAGGCGAGCGTGCCCAGGTAGGTGCGGTCGGCGCGGCTGGGCCCGGCGACATCCTCGAGTTCGCGGCGCAGCCCACCCACGTTGACGCGGCCGGGACCGGCCTCCGCTGCCATCGCAATCGCTCCGGCCAGCGGCCTCGACGACCGCGTGGCGAGCTCGAGTGTCAGCTTGCCACCGATGGAACACCCGACGACGAAGGGCCGTTCGACGGCGAGTGCGTCGAGGACCTTCCCGAGCCAGTCTCCGAACGTGACGATGCTGGTGACGGGACCGTCGACCGCGGGCTCGGAACGTCCGTGCCCCGGAAGGTCGGGGACGATCACCCGGTAGCCCCGGCTTGCCAGTTCGGACGCGACGCGCCGCCACTGGACTCCGCTCTGGCCTGCGGTGTGCAGGCACAGAACTGTGGGCGCCTCGGTGTCCGGCTGATTGTCGGGGGTGATGATCTCGACGAAGCCGAGCGCTCCGTCGATCTCCAGGTATCGGGCCTCGATCATGGCCGGGCCTCCCTTCCGCACGTGAGTGGCAAAGAGTGCCCCGACACGCTTTGCCACTCACGTGCGGCGCTGCGGGCATGGGCGATGATGATGTCGAGTGGTTTGGTCAGGCGCAGGTACTCGTACCCGTCACCGCTGGAGGAGAATTCACCACTGATGGCGCGGCGCATGAAATCGTTCCGTTCGGCGAACACGAGGTCGACCCAGGTGACAGCCGGGGCGATGAGCGTGAACGTGGCCCCACCCGGGACGCGGCGGGCGACGTCGATGATCGTTCCGCGGTAGATCCGCAGCTGCAGTTCGCGGGCCCGGCCCGAGGAGTCGGTGCAACGCAGACCCACGGTGCCATCCCACGTCGACAGTGAGGACGCGAAGGCTGTATCGGTGGAGAGAGATTCGCGGAGACGCTCTCCCCAGGCCGGTGTGCAGAAGTCGACACCGGGATCGAATCGCACCTCGGACGGTTCGGGCGAACGCCACGTCTCGATTCCCTCCTCGCGAATCGACCCGGCCTCGTCGACGAGCCGCACGTGGCGATCGAACTCGGCTCCGGTCTCGGACTGTTCGACGCGCGTGACGACGGACTCGACGTAGACGACGTCGTCGCCCGCCACCGCGTACTGCGAATTCCATTGCAGTCCGGTGCGTGTGGCACCGGACGTCGTCGCCGGAGCGAGTACTCCCGCCACGACGATTCCCGTCAACGACGCCTCCGGCCATGACAGTCCGAGTTCGGAGACTCGCCGGGCGTCGCTCACAGTGCGATCGCCGACGGCGATGCTCGTGGTGAGTGTGCTCATTCGCCCGCCCTTCCCAGGAGTTCGTCGGAGATGATCCGCATCTGGATCTCGCTGGTGCCCTCGAAGATCTTCGTCAACCGCGCATCGCGCCAATGCCGTTCGACCTGGAAGTCGGTGGTGTACCCGGCGCCGCCGTGAATCTGCACCGCCTCACTCGTGACCCGCTCGGCCATCTCCGTCGCCACCAACTTGCACATCGACGCCTCCAGCGAACACCGCCGGCCGGTGTCGATATCGGTGGCCACCGAGTACATCAATTGCCGGGCGGCCTCGATGTCGGCGGCCATCGTCGCGACCTTGAACCGCAGATGCTGAAAATCGGCCAACTCGTGCCCGAACTGCCTGCGGGTGTGCAGATACGCGATCGAATCCTCCAACGCGCCCCGCGCCAGACCGATCGCGCGGGCCGCGGTATGCGCCCGCCCCACCTCGAGACCGGACACCGCCAAGTAGAAGCCCTTGCCCTCCTCACCGAGCATGGACGTGGCGGGCACCCGGAAATTGTCGAACGAGAGCTCCCACGTGCTCCACCCGAAATATCCGATCTTGCGGATCTTCGTCCCGCTGATCCCTTCGGGGAACCCGCCGCGCTGCTTCTCGATCAGGAACGCGCTGATCCCGCGGTGCGGTTTCGCCGGATCTTTGTTCGGATCGGTGCGCGCGAACAGCACCAGGTAGTCGGCCTCGTCGGCGTACGTGCACCACATCTTGGTGCCGCTGATCACCCAATCGTGGCCGTCGCGGGTCGCGCGGCACGAAATGTTCGCCACATCTGATCCGGCCTCGGCCTCCGACAGGGCGTACGCGCCGAGGTACTCACCGCGGGCGACCTTCGGCAGCAGCGCCGCCTCCTGCTCCGGGGTGAATCCACCGCCCATCCCGTTACCGCGGGCCAGCAGCCCCGACACGCTCATCCACGCGCGGGACAACTCCTCCGCGACCAGGCAGTACTCGAACACTCCGAGACCGAGGCCGCCGTGTTCCTCGGGGATCATGATCCCGAAGAACCCGACCTCGGCCATCGCCTTCTTCAACGTGTCGGGGATGGTGCCCTGCACCGGGTCGAGTTCGTTCGCGACCGGGAGCACCTGCTTCATCGCGAAATCGCGTGCCAGGTCGCGGATCGCCACTCGGTCCTCGGTCAGATACCGCGGTGAGTCGGTACGCGGCTGTGACGGCCGGTGAGTCATGGACACTCCTCATCCACTCGAACTACGGGGCGCGTGACTCGGGAGAACTCGCGGTTCCACACTCGGATCACATTAACGCTTGTTCACCCAGTACAGCACGGACGGGAACGCACCGTCAATGCCGAATCTCCCCGATTCAGGCGGGACGGTATCCGACCAGGTTGAGCGCATAGACGCCGTACGAGTCCGCGACCGCCTGCGCGGACAACGGTCCGTCCGGGCGGTACCAGAGCGCGATTCCCGCGCACATGGTGAGCACCGCGGTCACCGCCTGGTGAACATGGGGGACGTCGAAGTCGCCGCCGGCCACCCCCGCCTCCGCGATGGTGACGAACAAATGCTCCTGCGCGTCGCGCGAGCCCACGACCCGTTTGCGGTCCACCTCGTCGAGGTACCGCAGTTCGGTGTTCGCCACCAGGCAGGCTTGCTGGTTGCGGGCGGTGTACAGCGAATGCGCGACCACCGCAGCCGTCCACTGCTCCGCCGGTGCGGACCCTGCCCTCCGCAGTGCGGTCCGGGTGGCGGTGAACTGCTCGTCACTGGCCGACCGCAGAATCTCGACCAGGAGCTCGTCCTTGTTCTCGAAGTGGTTGTACACGTTGGCGGCGCTGCAGCCAGCACGTTTGGCGATGGTGCGCATGGTCGCCGCGTGAAAGCCGGCGGTATAGAACTCCTCCAGCGCCGCGTCCAGGATCCGCTGCCGGACGGAGGGAATCACTGCACCGCTTGACCGAGTGTTCATCCCTCGGAGGGTAGGTGCCACGCGAGGCGCGGGCAATACAACCTGAAGAAAATGCAGCTCACCACGCATCACGCACGGCGGACAGGGCGAGCGGCGCACGGTGTTGACCGACGGTAGCGCGTCCGTTATGGTCCAGATCACGTGAACGATTGTTAATTACCGGTTCGCGCATTCCGCTCCTCACACCGTGGAGGTATGCCACCTTGAGCACCCTCGAAGAACGAATCCGCCGCCTCGAAGACCTGGAGGCCATCCGGTACCTCGACGCGCAGTACTGCCGCCATCTCGACGACGGCAACTGGGACGCCCTGATGGATCTGTTCACCGACGACGGCGAATTCGACGGGCTGTCCAACCCGAAGGGCAAGAGCGAGATGCGGGCGTTCTTCGCCGGCCTCGCACCCGGCGGGCTCACCGCGTTCTGGCACTTCATCACCAACCTGGAGATCGACCTCGACGGCGATCGCGCCACCGTCCGCTCGTTCCTGTGGCAGCCCTGCGTGTCCGACGGCAACGCCTCGATCGCCGCCGGCCGCTACACGGACGAGGCCGTCAAAGTCGACGGCCGCTGGCTGTACCGCGTCAAGCAGGTGCGCTTCCACTACTTCGGTCCGCTCACGGAGGGCTGGGACGAGAACCAGTTCGCGCTCGACTCGGCGCGACGTGCGGCGGTGAACGCGTGACCACCGAGTCCCCCGCCACCGCGGCGAGCGCAGCCGTCTGGTCACCGATCCTCGCATTGCCGGAGTTCGTCGAACTGCGGCGACGACGCCGGGCCGTCACCACCGGACTCGGCCTGATCGCGATCGCACTGTTCTCGGGGTTTCTCGTCGGATTCGCCTTCTTCCCCGAATCCCTCGGCGACAACACGGCATTCGGCATTCCACTGTCTCTGTGGGTGGTGTTCTCCCAGTTCGCCGGCACCTGGGTGCTCGTGTACGCGTACTTCCGCCTCTCCCGTACCTTCATCCAACCCGCCGCCGATGCCGCCGTCCGGGCCATCGCGCAACGTGATCAGGAGCGTGCCTCATGACCGGCGACGCCGATTTCCTCGCCATCGGCATCTGTGCCGCCGTCATCTCGCTCACGCTGTGGGTGACGTTCGCCGCATCGCGCCGAAGCCGTAGCGCCACCGGATTCTTCGCTGCGGGACGCTCGATCACCGGCTGGCAGAACGGTTTCGCGATCGCCGGCGAATTCATCTCCGCGGGCAGTTTCCTGGGCACCACGGGCTTGATCTTCTACAAGGGCGTCGACGGCGCCGTCATTCTGTGCACGTCGGTGGTCTCCTTCCTCCCCGTCCTCTTCCTCCTCGCCGAGAAGATGCGGAACGTCGGAAAGTTCACGCTCGCCGATGTTCTGGTGTTCCGGACCGGCGCACGTCGCGTCCGGGTGGTGGTTGCACTCAGCACCATCGTCACCGGCACGTTCGTGCTGCTCGCCCAACTCGTGGCGGCCGGCGTACTGCTCGAGTCCGTCTCGGGGATCCCGTTCGGCCTGTCCGTCGTGGTCGCCGGATCACTCATGGGCATCTACGTCTTCGTCGGCGGAATGCTGGCGACCACGTGGGTTCAAGTGATCAAGTCGTCCATCCTGTCGATCCTGGCGATCGTGGTGTGCCTCGGGATCCTCGCGAAGTTCGGCTTCAGCGTCCCCGGCATGCTCGGGGCGGCAACCTCGAACGCCGCGGCCGGAGATGCCATCCTCTCGCCGGGCCTGATCTTCGGGCAGACCGGTGCGATCAACCTGATCTCGTACTCCCTGGCGTTCGCGCTCGGCACGGCCGGCATGGCCCACATCCTGATTCGCTTCTTCACCGTCCCCGAGGCTGCGACGGCACGAAAGTCGCTCGGCTGGACCGTCGCGCTGTGCAGCATCTTCTATCTGATCGTCATCGTGATGGGCTTCGGCACCGCCGCGCTTCTCGGTCCCGACGGGGCGGATCGGGTCGGCGCCGGCGGCAATCTCGCGGCACCCACGCTGGTCACGGAACTCGGCGGAGGCGTCGGCACCATCGGTGGTTCGATCGCGCTGGCCATGGTGGCAGCCGTCGCGTTCGCGAGCATCGTCGCCGTCGTCGCGGGCGTCGTGATCTCGGCTGCGGGAACGTTCGCCCACGACGTGTGGCCCACCCTCACCCGCCGGAAGTCCGCCGATGCCGGCACGGAGACGGCGGATGCCCGCGAGGCGAAGGTCGCCCGGTACGCGGCGGTCGCGTTCAGCGTCGTCGCGATCGGACTGACGATGGCGATCGGCGACACCACCAACATCACCTACTTCATGGGTATGGCCTTCATGGTCGCAGGCAGTGCGCACCTGCCCAGCCTGTTGCTCAGTCTCAACTGGCGGCGGTTCAACAGCACAGGCGCCGTGTGGGGCATCTCGGTGGGATTGGCATCCACCGTGGTCAGCCTGATGTTCACGGAGGCGCTCTGGCTGGGTAGTGGTCCGGCGCCGCTGACCATTCAGTTGCCGGTGATCATCACGATGCCGCTCGGGCTGGCCGCCGCCGTGATCGGCTCCCTCGCCGCCGAACGCCTTCACGGACGTTCGGCGGATCGAGACGAGAAGTTCGCCGAGATGCTGGTGCGCGCCGAGACCGGTATCGGCGCGGAACTCGCCGAAACGCACTAGGTTTCACGCTCGGCCGATGCCCTCGCCGTGACGGCGGGGGCATCGCCCGTGCCGTGTGTCCGCCGCAACCCTGGACAGCGCACTGTACCAATTGGTACAGTCTGTACCGATAGGTACAACACCTCCCGGAGGAGCGCTCACCATGTCCGTTCGCCCACCCGTACCCCCGTTCACACTCGACACCGCGATCGCGAAGGTCCGCGCCGCCGAGGACGGCTGGAATTCCCGTGATCCCGAGAAGGTCGCGCAGGCTTACACCGAGGACAGTTGGTGGCGCAATCGGTCCACCTTTCTGCAGGGGCGCCGCGAGATCGTCGACTTCCTCGCCGGGAAGTGGGACCGCGAACTGGAATACCGTCTGATCAAGGAACTGTGGGCGCACGACGGGAACCGGATCGCGGTCCGGTTCGCGTACGAGTTTCACAACACCGACGGGCAGTGGTTCCGCGCGTACGGCAACGAGAACTGGCAGTTCGACGACAACGGTCTGATGCGGTGGCGTCACGCCAGCATCAACGACGTGCCGATCGACGAATCCGACCGCAAGTTCTTCTGGGACATGTCCGGCGTGCGACCGTCGGATCATCCCGGGCTGAGCGATCTCGGCCTCTGACCGGCACACGAGGAGTAGTCATGCCCCGAGCAGTAGCCGAGCGCGGCGACGTCGTCCCCGTGCTGGCGGAGGTGTTCCGATCCCACGGGTTCGACGGCGCGAGCCTGGCCGTCATCACCGAGCACACCGGACTCGGCAAAGGCAGCCTGTACAACTTCTTCCCTCGCGGCAAGGACGAGATGGCCGAGGCGGTCCTCGACGAGGTCGACGCCTGGTTCCAGACCGCCGTGCACCTGCCGCTGCGCGGGTCCGAGCCCGCCACTGCCCGTCTGGAGCGGATGTTCGAGGAGGTCGAGACGTACTTCCGGTCGGGACGCCGAATCTGCCTGTTCGGGGCGTTCGCGCTCGGCCTCGAACGTGACCGCTTCGCGGACCGGGTGCGCGCCTACTTCACCGACTGGGTCGATTCGCTCGCCGGCGCTCTCGCCGACGCCGGCCACGGCAGGCAGTCGCGGCCGCTCGCCGAGGAGGTCGTCGCGGGAATCCAGGGCGCGCTCGTCCTCGCGCGTGCCCTGGACGACCCCGACAGTTTCACGCGCATCCTCACCCGGCTACGCCGCTCGGTCGGGGATCCGACGACATCGCGCGCGTAGGATTCGAATCGTCGACTCGAGAAGTGAGGCAGCCGTGATTTTCATCGTCGTCAACTTCACCGTGAAACCGGACCACGCGGACGGCTGGCTCGACCTGGTGCAGCCGTTCACCGACGCGACCCGGAACGAACCGGGCAACCTGTGGTTCTACTGGTCGCGGGCGGTGGAGGATCCGAACTTGTACGTCCTCGTCGAGGCGTTCCGTGACGACGACGCCGCCGTCGCCCACGTGCAGAGCGAGCATTTCCAAAACGCCATGCGCGAGTTGAAACCCGCCCTCGCACAGACACCGCGGATCATCAACACCACGATCGACGGCACCGAGTGGTCGCTGATGGGTGAACTCGAAGTCGACTGACCCCGTCCGGCTTCACCCTGAAGTCGAGCGCACCGCGCGTTAGCCTGGAAAACGTGGCTTCCGATCTCACCGAATTCGACGCAGTGATCTTCGACTTCTCCGGCACGCTGTTCCGGCTGGAGGAGGACGACAGCTGGATGGCCGACCTCACCGACCACGACGGTGAACCGTTCGACCTCCACCAGCAGGCCGAGTTGATGCGGCGCATGACGGCGCCGGTCGGTCAGACCGTCGAGATGGACGCGGCCGAGCACCACGCGTGGACCAACCGCGACCTCGACCCTCGGTTCCACCGGCAGGCGTACCTCGACGTCTTGCGCAAGTCCGGGGTCGCGCACGAGGACCAGGCGGTCGGGCTGTACGAGCGGGTGATCGACCCGGGATGCTGGAGCGCATATCCCGACACCGCGGAAGTGCTTGCGTCACTGAAGGACCGTGCTGTCAAGGTCGCGGTGCTGAGCAACATCGCGTTCGACATCCGGCCCGCGTTCGCGGATCTGGGAGTCGAGCATCTCGTCGACGCGTTCGTGCTGTCGTTCGAGGTGGGTGCGATCAAACCGGACCCGAAGATCTTCGAGCACGCCCTTACCGCGCTCGGCTCCGAGCCCGAACGCACTCTCATGATCGGCGACAGCGAGGAAGCCGACGGCGCCGCACGCAAGGTGGGCTGCGCGTTCGCACTCGTCGAACCCGTTCCCCTCGCGGAGCGCCCCGACGGTCTCCGAAATGCGCTCAATGCCTTCGGCCTGTGAGTACTTATTAACCACGGGCGGTTAACAAGTACTCACAAGCGCGAAGCGCACAATCCGCGGCCGGTGACGAGAGGCAGATCGAGTGCGGTCACCAGCCCGGGCTTCGCCTCGACCACCGCGTGCACCGAATTCACCAGCCGCATCGCGGTGACGATCATCCCCGACACGTTGTGGTCGCCGTTTTCGCCGTGGTGGTTGAACTCGACGGTCATCATCGGCTCGCCCGTGATGTCGATGCGGTAGCACCCGTCGCCGCGGGTCGGTTTCGGCCAGTCCGGTTTCTGTTCGGGGTGGGTGCGGGTGACGTGCTCGAGGACCACGCGCGGCACCCCGGCGACCGTGCCGACGACTTCGAATCGCACCGCCGCCACCGTTCCCTTCGCGATGTGGCACGACAGAATGTCCAGATCCTGCTCGGCGGGGATGCGTTCGAACTTCTCGACCAGCGGCTCGTCGAGCGTGAGGTCCAGTCCCGCGGCGATCTGACGCACGACGCTCCCCCACGCCAGCGACAGCACGCCCGGCTGGAACAGCATCGGCGTCTCCTCGACGGGTTTGCCGAAACCGAAGATCTCGCTCATCACCACCGGCTGGTAATAGGTGGAGTAGTCGGCGATCTCGGAGCACCGCACCTCGTCGATCCGCTGCGACAGGCTCGTCATGGCCAGCGGCAGAACGTCGTTCGCGAACCCGGGGTCGATACCGTTCACGTGGAGACTCGCGTCGCCCTGCTCGCCGGCGCGCCGGATGCGATCGACGAGTTCGTCCGGGACCACACCGATCGGATACTGCAACAGAACGGGTCCCGAGGACACGACGTTGATGCCGGCCTCGAGGAACGAGATCAGGTCCTCGATGGCGTCGAAGATGCGGTCGTCCGTCATCGCCGTGTGCACGATGCAATCCGGCTTCAGAGCGAGAAGTGCCGCCTTGTCGTCGGTCGCCGCCACGCCGAGTTCTCGGCCGAGGCCCGCCAGCTCCCCGGCGTCCTTCCCGACCTTCTCCGGGTTGGACACCCACACGCCGACCAGTTCGAGGTCGTCGCGGGCGTCGATCCCTGCGATGGCGTGACGCCCGACCGTACCGGTGGACCATTCGACGACGCGGTATGTCATGAGTTCTCTCCGAGTTCCAGAAGTAGCACCCCTCCCGCGAATGTAACAGGTTCTAGTTTACCCGGGTGGACGATTGCCGAAGAGTGCTGTCGCGGTTCGGCGTCAGGGAGAATCCATACGTATGACACCCGCCGACGTCTACCGCGCACCGATGCGTTCCCGTCGCGACGACGTGATCCCAGGGCTCGCGGTGCAACGCGCGCTCGCGATGGACGTGTGTGGAATCGGCGGGTTGCTGGCCCCACCTCCCGTCGATCTGAGTGAGGCGCTCGACGCGACCGAGCGCACTTACGGTGATCCGGCCGCGCGCCGGCTCGAACGCTTCACGCAGGTGCTGGACGGATCGTTCGTCTGGTCGCGTGACGCCGACGGGCTCTACCTCCTCGGCCGGATCGACGGTCCGTGGCGCTACGACTCGAGTCCGGAGGCCGCGGCTGTGGATCTGGTGCACCTCCGAGACTGCGAGTGGCTCGACGCACCCGTCGCCGAGCTCGACGTACCGCCCGCGACCGTGCACACCTTCGCCCGCGGTGGACGCAACTTCCAGCAGACCCACCACCCTGACATCGCCGAGCAGACGCGGCGCGTGTGGGACCGCGGAAGGCGGTGACCCGACGATCCGCGAGGCACAACGCGGGTGTGCCGGATCTGGAACTGCCGACGAACCTCGTGCGAGAGATGGCCGCGTACGACGCACCCGACGCGCCGCGCCGAACGTGGCTGTCCGACCTCCCCGCCGTCGTCGAAACGGTGAGTCGGCAGTGGTCGCTGGACATCGGTCGCCCGTTCCAGCCGGGCGGCGTGACGTCCTGGACGGCGCCCGCACGCACCGCCGCCGGCGAACACGTGGTGCTGAAGATCGGCTGGCGACACGACGAGGCCCTGCACGAGGCGGACGGACTCGCAGCCTGGAACGGTGACGGCGCCGTCCGACTGCTCGCCCGCCGCGTGCTCGACCACACCACGGCGCTACTCCTCGAAGCCTGCGAGCCCGGCACCCCGCTGTCCGACGTCCGGCCGCCCGAGGAACAGGACGTCGTGATCGCCGGGTTGCTGCGCAGGCTGTGGATCGAACCACCCGCCGATAACCCGTTCCGCCCACTCACCAGCATGTGCGACGTGTGGGCCGACGAGTTCGAGGAGAAACTCGCACGCGCTCCGCGCCTGGATCCGGGCCTGGCGCGAACCGGCATGGAGCTGTTCCGCGAACTACCCAGGACGGCAACGCAGTCGCGGCTGCTGTGCACGGACCTTCACCCCGACAACGTGCTGTCCGCCGCGCGCGAGCCGTGGCTGGTGATCGATCCCAAACCGTATGTCGGCGATCCGACGTACGACGTGCTGCAGCACATGCTCGACCATGTCGACCGCCTCGCCGCCGACCCCGTCGGATTCTCGAGCCGGATGGCCGGCCTGCTCGGACTCGACCGCGAGCGGTTGCGCCTGTGGCTGTTCGCGCGCTGCGTAGAGGGGTCGATCGACCAGCCCCGGCTCTGGCACATTGCCGCCATGCTTCGCCCGTGAGTACTTATTAACCGCCCGTGGTTAATAAGTACTCACAGGCGGAGCTACCAGCGGTACCCGAGCAGGCCCAGGACGAATTCGAGCCAGTCGGGAAGTCCGGGGTCGCGGAACATCGAGGGCCTCCTCAGCACGGTGCAACGGTGTCAACCTGTCTATCGGCAGCGAAGACCCCGGCGTTAGAGCACTGCATCTTGCAGGATTTACAAATCTCTATTTTTGTCTAGACGCTGGATCTAAGTCCGTGTACTGTCCAAACGAGAGTGAGCTGGTTCATACCGGTACGGCCACTGGACGAGGAGGTTCGGATCGTGACGACGTCGAATATCAGCAGGATGGCAGGAGAGGCACCACCGGAAGCGTGGCGTGACCGCAAGCGCTACCTGTGGCTGATGGGATTGATTCCCCCGACCTCACTGTTCCTCGCTGCGGGGCTCGTGTGGGCTTTCAACCAATTGGGATGGTCGGCGGCGGCTCCGGTGTGGTGGTGGATCGGCGCCCTGCTGTTGTTCGGACTGCTTCCACTCCTCGACAGGTTCTTCGGGCCCGACGGCCAGAACCCTCCCGAGGAAATGATGGAACAGCTCGAGAACGACAGGTACTACCGGTACTGCACCTACGTGTTCATCCCGTTCCAGATGGCGAGCCTGGTGTTCGCGTGCTACCTCTGGTCGGCGGACAACCTCTCCTGGCTCGGCATCGACGGCGGCCTCGGGCTGGTGTCGAAGGTCGGCGTCGCGTTCACCGTCGCCGTCATGGGCGGCATCGGCATCAACACCGCACACGAGATGGGTCACAAGAAGACCGAACTCGAACGGTGGCTGGCCAAGATCACTCTCGCGCAGACCTTCTACGGCCACTTCTACATCGAGCACAACCGGGGCCACCACGTCCGAGTCGCCACGCCGGAGGACCCGGCGAGTTCACGGTTCGGAGAAAGCTTCTGGACGTTCCTGCCCCGCAGTGTCTGGGGAAGCCTGAAGTCGTCCTGGGAGCTCGAGAAGACGCGGATGCAGCGACTCGGCAAGAGCACCTGGAGCATTCACAACGACGTGCTCAATGCCTGGCTCATGTCGGTGGTGCTGTTCGGTGCGCTCATCGCCATATTCGGTCCGGTCGTCATCCCGTTCCTGATCATTCAGGCCGTCTACGGATTCTCTCTCCTCGAGACGGTCAACTACCTCGAGCACTACGGCTTGATGCGTCAGAAGACCGCCAGCGGCCGCTACGAGCGCTGCGCTCCCGCACACAGCTGGAACTCCGACCACATCGTCACCAACATCTTCCTGTACCACCTGCAGCGCCACAGCGACCATCACGCGAACCCGACCAGGCGCTACCAGACGCTCCGGAGCATGGACGGCGCCCCCAACCTGCCCAGTGGCTACGCCAGCATGATCACGCTCGCGTACTTCCCGCCGCTCTGGCGCAAGGTGATGGATCACCGCGTGCTCGACCACTACGACGGTGACATCACCCGTGTGAACATCCAACCCGGCAAGCGTGAGAAGGTGCTGGCCAAGTACAGCGGCGGAGTTCGGTGATGGCCGCCTACCAGTGCCCGGTCTGCGACTACGTCTACGACGAGGCGTCCGGCGCACCGCGTGAGGGATTCCCCGCCGGCACCGCGTGGGCCGACGTGCCCGACGACTGGTGCTGCCCCGACTGCGGGGTCCGCGAGAAGATCGATTTCGACCCGAGGGTGGCGTGACATGAGCACCGATTTCAAGCTTTACCGCTGCGTCCAATGCGGATTCGAGTACGACGAGGCCGAGGGCTGGCCGGAGGACGGCATCGAGCCCGGCACCAGGTGGGACGACATTCCCGAGGACTGGTCGTGCCCCGACTGCGGGGCCGCCAAGGCGGACTTCGACATGGTCGAGGTCAGCCGGGCGTGAGCGCAATGTCGAATCACTCCACGGAACTGTCGACGGTGGTCATCGTCGGGTCCGGTATCGCGGGGGCGAGCGCCGCGCAGACGCTCCGGTCGGAAGGCTTCAGCGGACGCGTCGTCCTGATCGGAGACGAACCCGCACCGCCCTATCGGCGTCCGACGGTGTCGAAGGACTTCCTGTCGGGTGCCACGGCGGCGGAGAAGACCGCACTGAAGCCGGGCTCTTTCTGGAAGGAAAGAGATATCGAATTGATCACCGGTGCAACGGCAGTCGAACTCGACACCAGGCGGAAGTTGGTGACGCTCTCCTCCGGAGAGACCCTGTCATTCAGTGCTCTGCTGCTCGCGACCGGCGGCCGGGCCCGAAAACTCGAGGGTGTCTCCGGTGCGCACTTCTTCACTCTGCGGTCGATGGCCGACGCCGATTCCCTTCGCGAGTCGATTCGACGCACCGGGTCCCTGCTCGTGATCGGCGGGGGTCTCATCGGATGTGAGGTCGCGGCCACGGCGCGGTCGCTCGGCGCGGAGGTCACCGTCCTCGAACGCGACCGGTCGCTCCTCAGTCGAATTGTGCCCCCGGACATCTCGACGATGATCGCTTCGCTGCACTCCGAGAACGACGTCGACGTCTGCACGGATGTCGCACTGTCGTCGCTCGACGTGAGCGACGACGGCTCCGCCCGCGCCACCGCGGACGACGGTCGCAGCTGGAGTGCCGGCACCGTCCTCGTGTCGGTCGGCACCGTCCCCGAGGTGACGCTCGCGGTCGCGGCGGGACTGCGCGTCCACAACGGCATCACCGTCGATGGGCAGTTTCGCACGTCGGCCGACGGTGTCTACGCGGCCGGCGACGCGGCCAACATCCCCGGTGTACGTGACTCGGAGCGTTACCGTTCCGAACATTGGAACGGAGCTCAGGCCCAGGGGATTGCCGCCGCGCACTCCATCCTTGGAAAGCCCGCGCCGTTCACCGACGTTCCGTGGGGGTGGTCCACGCAGTACGGCCACAACGTGCAGTTCGCCGGCGCGACCCGTTTCGACGACGACTACGTGATCCGCGGTTCGATCGACGATCGCGATTTCACAGCGGTCGCGGTGCGTGAGGACACGCCGGTCGGGGTCATCGCCGTGGGCCGCCCGAAGGACCTCCGCACCGTGCGCACGATGATCGCCCGGGGCGGCACCGTCGACCGCGCCGCGTTGGCGGACGAGTCGGTTGCTCTGACCGACGTGCTCGCCGACGAGCGGGAAGGTCGGGTCGCGGCCGCCCGCTAGCATCGAGGTCATGTCCGCAGACGACCGCACCGAGCGACAGAGTCGATACCGGCTGGCCGCAACGTCGCTGATGCGGGAGACCACCCTCGATGCGCTTCGGGAGCTGCTGCTCGAACGTCCGTGGCCGACAATCACGATGACCGACGTCGCGGTCGCCGCGGGCCTGAGCAGGCAGACGATCTACAAAGAGTTCCGATCGCGGCGCGGCCTGGCGGAGGGGTACGCACTACGGCTGACCGACAACCTCGTCACCGTCATCGAATCCGCTCTGTACGAGAACCCCGGCGACGCGACGACTGCGCTGCGGCACGGGTATGCGACGTTCTTCGAACTCAGCGGAGCCGATCCCCTGGTGATGTCTCTGCACCAGGGGAAGGCACCGGAAGATCTGCTGCGCCTGATCACGACGGACAGCAACATCATCATCCGACCCGCGGCCGAACGGCTCGCACAGACGCTGCAACGGTCGTGGGTGAACTCCTCCCCGGACGACGCGGACGTCATCGCGCACGCCATCGTCCGGCTCGCCCTGAGTTTCATCGCCAACCCACCCGAGGACACCGCGGCGGCGTCGGCGAACACCGCCCGGCTCTTCGCCCCGTTCGTTGCGGCTCCGCCACCCGTGAGTACTTATTAACCGCCCGACGTTAACAAGTACTCACGGGGGCGTCAGCCCAGCGGAGTGCCGACATAGTTCTCGGCGATGAGGGTGCGTCCGGCGACGGACCGGGTGACCATGTCCAGTTCGGCGACCTGCCGCTTGTGTCCGAATCCGGTCTCGTCGGGGAGTCGGTGCAGCATCGAGGACATCCACCAGGAGAAGTGCTGGGTCCGCCACACGCGCGGGAGGACGCTGTCGGTGTAGCCCTCGAGCCCGGCCCGATTGCGGGTGGCGAAGTATTCGGCCATCGCCTTGGAGAGGAAGTACACGTCGGCGATCGCCAGGTTCATGCCCTTGGCGCCGGTGGGGGGCACGGTGTGGGCGGCGTCGCCGGCGAGGAAGAGGTTGCCGTGCTGCATGGGTTCGCACACGAAGCTGCGGAACTGCAGGATCGACTTCTGGAAGATCTTGCCGTCCTTGATCTCCGCGCCTTCGCCGTCGACGCGGGCGTGCAGTTCCGACCAGATGCGGTCGTCGGACCAGTTGTCGACGGAGTCGTCCGGGTCGACCTGCAGGTAGTGCCGCTGGACCTCCGGGGTGCGGGTGCTGATGAGCGCGAAGCCGCGGGGGTGGTTGGCGTAAATCAGTTCCTCGGACGACGGCGGGGCCTCGGCGAGGATGCCGAACCAGGCGAACGGGTACTGGCGGAAGTGGTCGGTGCGCACGGTGGTCCCGGGGATGAGACCGCGAGTCGAGGTCCGCGAGCCGTCGCAGCCGGCGACGAGCGCGCAGGTGAGCGTCTGCTCGTTGCCGTCGGCGTCGAGGTAGGTGATCTTCGGGTTGTCGGACGTGTGGTCATGAACCTGCACGTCGGAGACGCCGAAGCGGATGTCGCCGTCGTCTTCGAGACGCCGGGCGATGAGGTCCTTGAGGACCTCGTGCTGTGGGTAGACGGTGACGGCGCGGCCGTTCGTCAGTTCGTCGAAGTCGATGCGGTGGCCGCGGCCGCCGAACCGCAGTTCGATGCCGTGGTGGGTGAGCCCTTCACGCTTGACGCGGTCGCCGAGTCCGGTGTCGACCATCAGGTCGACGGTGTTCTGTTCGAGCACACCGGCCCGGATCGTTCCCTCCACCTCCTCGCGGGTGCGGCTTTCGAGCACGACGGAATCGATGCCCTTCAGGTGCAGGAGATGGGACAGCATCAGTCCTGCGGGACCCCCGCCGACGATCCCGACCTGTGTGTTCATGAGCAGACTCCTCGCGTAGTTCGTGACACCAGTCACTGTGCTGCCCGCCGTGTGATCGCAACACCCCCTCTTTCACTGAGTGAAAGAGGGGCTACGCGACGCCGCGGGAAATGCCGCGCGCCGCCGCCCGCACCGCCGGGATCAGGGGCGCGGCATCCTTCTCCGCCGGAACCACGACGGACACCGCTGCCACCACCTCACCCGTCGATCGCGACACCGGCGCGGCCACGGCCAGCGTTCCGACGTTGAGGTGTTCGCGGCACGTGACCCAGCCGGTCCTGCGGATGTCGTCGAGGGTGCTGCGCAGGCGATGTTCGGTGGTGATGGTCGACGGCGTGAAGCGTTCGAGCCCCGCAGCGAGGACCTCGTCGAGGAGGTCCGTGCCGCCGAATGCCAGCAGCACGAGGCCGCCGCTCGACGCGTGCAGCGGCAACCGGCCACCGGCTCTCCCGACGACGGTCACGGCGCCGCGCGCCGACAGCCGTTCGATGTAGAGCGCCTCGAGATCTTCCCGGACCACGAGCTGGACGTTCTCCCGCGTCGCCTCGTACAGGTCCTCGAGGTACGGCAACGCCACCTGCCGCAATCCGTGGGCGCGGGGCGCGAGCGCACCCAACTCCCACAGCCGCACCCCGATCTCGTAGTGCCCGTCGTCGACGCGTTCGAGGGCGCCGTTGCCGACCAGTTGGCGGCACAGCCGGTGCACCGTCGGCAGCGGCAGTCCGGTGCGCCGGCTCAGCTCCGACTGCGACAGGCGAGGGCGCTCCGAGGTGAACGAACCCAGCACCAGGAAGGCGCGTCCCAGCATGCTGCGGTCGTCTTCGGACATGCCGCCAGTATCCCGGTCACCACCAGCGGGTGGCCATGCCGATCTGACGGTCGAGTTCGGGGACGAGGCTCCGGACGTACGTCGCCGAGAGGTGATGTGAATCGTGGTACACGAGGATGTTGCCCTGCACCGCACGGCAGATCGCCACGTCACACACGGCGTCCGTGAGGTCGAGCGGATGCACCGACGGCAGGTCGCGGGCCGCCTCGAGCGTCGGGTTGTCCGGGGCCAGCACGTCGTCCCGGGGCATTCCGCAACTGTCGGCGTCGCCGCCGTCGGCGAGGCAGTCGACGACCGAATACGGGACGCCGTCGTTGTGCAGCCACGGCGTGTCGCGGATGCCGAGGAACGGGAGCCCGAGATCCGCGAGCCGTGCCCAGAGGCCCACGTAGTCGTCGGGGGTGACGTCGCCGGCGCCCTCCTCGTTGGGACGCGAGGACGTCGAGAACACCCAGTCCGGTCGGTGATCACGGAGACGGTCGAGGACGTCGCGGGACCAGTCGCCGCAGTCGGGATACGGCTCGCCGGCGAGCAGCGGAACGTCCGCGACGGTCAGCGGGCACCCCATCTTGAGGTACGTCTCGACCCGGATGCCGCGCTGTTGCCCGATGCGATCGAGCGCGGGCACCCAATGCTCGGCGTGGGAACTGCCCACCACGGCGATCGTCCGGTCGGCGGTGAGGTCGCCGTACACACAGGTGACGACGTCGCGGGTGCTCAGATCGGAGATGCAGCCGTCGAGGGTCGGCTGCGGAAGATCTCCCGACGCTTCGAGCAGGGTGGGTCGCATGTCCGTGCGCGGCGCGAACGCGCCGTCGGTCAACGACGCCGCGCCCGGGTACAGCCACGGGTCCAGCTCACCGACCCGGGCGGTCGTCTCGGGGTTGCGGACCAGATACACGTGCCAGCCGCACGCGGTCCCCACCACGGCGACGCCGAGGATCACGACCAGCGCGGTCAGCGCTCGCCTCGGACTGGCCGACCCGGTCTTGAACCGCGCTTCGACCAGCCGCTGGGTGAGCCACGCCAGCATCAGCGACACGAGGATCACCGCGAGTCCGCCGAGCGCTCCGACCGCGGGCCGCTCCCGCCACGTGAGGTAGAAGATGAGGATCGGCCAGTGCCACAGGTACAGCGAATACGCCAGGCCACCGAGTTCGACGAACGGCCGCGACGCCATCATCGTCACGATCCCCGGCTGCTCGGACTCGCCTGCGCCCGCGAGGATCAGCGCCACCGCCGCGCCGACCGGGATCAGGGCGGCCGGGCCGGGGAACAGGGCGGCGCCGTCGACAAGGAACCCGCACCCGAGGACCACGGCGAACCCCGACACCGCGAGGACGGTCCGCGACCGCCGGGGCAGCGCGACCCGGTGCACGACGAGCGCGAGCAGCGCCCCCGCGAGCAGCTCCCACAGTCGCGCGAACGTGTCGAAGTACGCCCACGACTGCCGGTCCTGCGACAGCACGGCCGCGTAGGCGAACGACGCCACCAACCCGAGAACGAGGACACCGCCGAGCACGGGCCGGAGGAGGTCCGGTCGGCCGCGACGACGGCACGTCCACGCGATCCCGGCCACCACCGCGAGGGCGAGCAGATAGAACTGACCCTGCACGGACATCGACCACAGGTGCTGGAGCGGACTGACCGACGCGTCGGCGGCGGCGTAGTCGGATGCCGTCCGGGCCAGCTGCCAGTTCTGCACGTACAGCAGTGACGCGAGGAGTTGGTCCGCGATCCCTGACCACTGCGTGAACGGCCGCTGGATCACGGTCACGACCGCGGTCGCGGCCGACACCACCACGAGCGCGGGCAGCAGCCGGCGGGCGGTGCGCCGCAGGACGGCGGGTATCGACGGACCCGAGTCCGCCCCGGCGCGTCGCACGAGCATGCCCGTGAAGAAGAACCCGGAGAGGATCAAGAAGATGTCGACGCCGCCGGACACCCGCCCGAACCACACGTGATAGACCACGACCAGCGCGATCGCGATTCCGCGCAGACCGTCGAGGTCGTACCGGTAACCGCCCGCGGCCGACGGCGGCGCCGCGGCGTGGCTCGGACGGCTCGCAGCCACCTGGGGGTTGGGTCTCACAATCCGTCCTGGCTCATCGACTCGGTACCCGATCGATTATCCACACCGGGTTTACCAGTTCTTGACCAACCCGAGCGGGGCCGAATGCCGCATCGGTCCAGTCGGACGGCACCGGGTGACATTGGGCGAGCGCCCAGGATCGGCGGACCGCCGGGGTGTGGAGTAGCCGATGTTTGACAGGCAACTATGGCGCGCCACACAATGAGTGCGCTCATAGAACCGGTGTTCGTATCGCGAACCCGCCGAATGTCGAGGACATCATGACCACTTCCCAACGAAGCGCGGCCCGCGCCTCCACCGCCCTCTGGGTCGCGCCCCTCTGCTGGGTGGCCGTGCTGCTCGACGGCTTCGACCTGGTGGTCCTCGGCGCCGTCATCCCTTCACTTCTCGACTACGAGGACTGGGGTCTGACCACCGGAACGATCACGTTCATCTCGACATTCGGCCTGGTCGGCATGACCATCGGCGCACTGGTCATCGGTACGCTCACCGACGTCATCGGACGCCGGCGGGCCCTCCTGTATGCCGTTGCGGCGTTCTCCGTTCTCACGCTCCTCTGCGCGGTCGCGCCAAACCCGTTCTTCTTCGGACTGTTCCGCTTCCTGGCTGGGGTCGGACTCGGCGGCGCACTGCCGACTGCGCTGGCCCTGGTCAACGAGTTCTCGAAGAGGCAGGGCGGCGGCTCCGCGTCGACGCTGCTGATGACCGGGTATCACGTGGGTGCTGTCGCGACCGCTGCGCTGGCGATCGTGCTGATCGAACCGTTCGGCTGGCGTTCGATGTTCGTCGTCGGCGCCCTGCCCGCCGTGGTCCTGATTCCGCTGATGCTGCGGTACCTCCCCGAGTCCCCCTCGTACCTGCTGGCGCACGGCAAGCGCGCCGAGGCCGAGGCCGTCGCGAAGCAGTACGGCCTGGAACTGGAAGCGGCACCCGCCGCCGACGCTCCCGTCGCGGCCTCGGCGAACCCGGTGCGCGCCCTGTTCTCGCGTCCGTTCCTGCGTAACAGTATCGCCATCTGGGTCACCTCGTTCATGGGACTGCTACTCGTCTACGGCCTCAACACGTGGCTGCCGACGATCATGCGTGAGGCGGGCTACAACCTCGGCGCGTCGCTGACGTTCCTGCTGATCCTCAACGCAGGCGCGGTGGTCGGACTGTTGATCGCGGGCGGCGTCGCCAACAAGATCGGCCCGCGCACGGCGGCCATCATCTGGTTCGCGGGCGCCGCGGTGTTCCTCGCCCTGCTCAGCGTCAAGGTGTCGTTCGGCATCTACGCCCTGGTGTTCCTCGCCGGCTGCTTCGTGTTCAGCGCACAGGTTCTCGTCTACGCGTTCACGAGCGCCAACCACCCGCCGCAGATCCGCGCCACCGCACTCGGCTGGTCGGCCGGTGTGGGCCGGGTCGGCGCGATCTGCGGTCCGATCCTCGGCGGCGTTCTGCTGGGCGCCGGCTACGCGGTGCCGTGGGGCTTCTACGCATTCGCCCTGGTAGGGCTGTTCGGAGCGATCGCCATCTCGTCCACCCGGACGGTGCGCTGAACTCCTGACAGCCGTCCGATGAGTTTCGGGCGTGGGCGCGGTCTATATCGGCGAGGATGAATCGACGAGGACCTGCGAGAGGAACTGCGCCATGAAACCCATCACCCCCTGCCTCTGGTTCGACACCCAAGGCGAAGAGGCCGCGAAGTTCTACACGTCCCTGTTTCCGAATTCGCGGATCACGGAGGTCACCCACTACGGTCCGAACACTCCCGGTCCGGAGGGGGCGGTGTTGACGGTGTCCTTCGAGATCAACGGGCAGCCGTTCATCGCGCTCAACGGGGGGCCGCAGTTCACGTTCGACGAGGCCATCTCTTTCGAGATCCTGTGCAAGGATCAGGAGGAAGTGGACCGGTACTGGGACGCCCTCACCGGCGACGGCGGCGAGGAAAGCCAATGCGGTTGGGTCAAGGACCGTTTCGGCGTCTCCTGGCAAGTGGTGCCCGAGCGGTTGTACGAACTCATGCGCGACCCGGACACCGAGAAGGCACAGCGCGCCATGCAGGCCATGCTGAAGATGCGCAAACTCGACGTCGCCGAACTCGAGAAGGCGTTCGCGCAGGCGTGACGCCTGCCGACGAGAGGGTGGACGGTATGAGCGCGGACGGCAAGACCCACATCAACGGTGTGCACACGGTGGCGGTCCCCGTCACCGATCAGGATAGGGCGCTCGAATTCTATGTGGGCACACTCGGTTTCGAGCGTCGCATGGATGCGGAGTTCAGTCCTGGACAGCGGTGGGTGGAGGTGGCGCCACCGGGATCGGCGACGTCGATCGCGCTCGTCCCGACCCGTGACGGCGTCCCCGCGGGCGTCGAGACGGGCATCCGCCTCACCACCTCGGACGCCGACGCCGATCATGCGACCCTGTCGGCGAACGGCGTAGACGTGGACGCGGAGGTCTTGCGGATGGGCGACTACGTGCCGCCCATGTTCTATTTCCGGGATCCGGACGGAAACAAACTCGTCATCGTCGAAGTGGGGTGAGCTGCACCCCCGACGACAGGGTCAGCACCTGGTCGGCGCGTTCCGCGTCGTGGGATTCGTGCGTGGCCACGACGACGATCGCACCCCGCGCCGCTTCTTCGCCGACGACGTCGCCGATCACCGCGCGGGCCTCCGCGTCGAGACCGGTGGTGGGCTCGTCGAGGAGCAGCAGGTCGCCGCGTTGCACGAGCGCCTGCGCGAGCAGGGCGCGTTGACGCTGCCCGCCCGACAGTGTGCCGATCCGCCGTCGGCCGAGATCCGCGAGACCGAGCCTGTTCAGCGCCTCGTCGACGGCGTCACGGTCGCCGGGAGTGAGCCGCCGCCACAATCCACGTCGGTGCCAGGCCCCCATGGACGCCGCCTCGCGCACGGTCAGCGGTAGCTGATCGCTCACCGCATTGCGTTGCGGCACATATGCCGTTCCCAACCCCTTCGTGCCGTCGATCCGTCCCGTCGTCGGTCGCGCGATGCCCGCCAGACACTGCAGGAGCGTCGACTTCCCCGAACCGTTGTGCCCCACGACGGCTGTGACGGTACCCGGTGTGAGCCGCACGCTCACACCGTTCAACGCCGGGGTCGGGCCGTACCGGACCGCGATTTCGCTTACGACAATCATTATCGTTAGATTAGCAGAGTGCAGTGGCTACTCGACCCCCTGATGGTGTCCTTCGTCCGGCGCGCGCTCTTCGCGGGAATGCTGGTGTCCGTCCTCTGCGGCCTGGTGGGCACGTGGGTCGTGTTGCGCGGCATGGCCTTCATGAGCGAGGCCATCTCACACGGCATGCTGCCCGGGGTTGCCGTCGCCTATCTCGCCGGCGCGAATCTCCTCCTCGGCGCGGCCGCGAGTGCGGTCGTCATGATCCTCGGCGTCGCCTGGGTGTCGAAGAATTCGCGACTGTCCGAAGACACCGGGATCGGCCTGCTGTTCGTCGGCATGCTCGCACTGGGTGTCGTGATCGTCTCGCGCGCACGGTCGTTCGCGGTCGATCTCACAGCCTTCCTGTTCGGTGACGTCCTGTCGGCGACACGGGGAGATCTGATCTGGCTCGCGGCGGCGGCCGCCGTCGCCGGGATCGTCTCGGTGATCGCATACCGCCCCTTCGTCGCCCTCGTCTTCGACGAACGCAAGGCCCACACCCTGGGTCTGCAGCCGCGGTGGGCGCACCTCGCGCTCCTCGCACTGGTGGTCCTCGCGGTGGTCGCCTCGTTCCGCATCGTCGGCACCCTGCTCGTGTTCGGCCTCCTCGTCGCTCCATCCGCTACCGCAGCACTGTTCGGCAGGTCGATCGGCGCGACGATGGCGATTGCCGTGCTCCTCGGATGGTCCGCCACCTTCGCCGGGCTGATCGTGTCGTGGAATGCCGACACCGCCGCGGGCGCGACGATCGCCGGAATCGCCGTGCTCCAGTTCTTCGTCGCGGCCCTGGCCCGGTCGGCGGCGCGACGACTTCGGCCTGCCCTCTTGCCCACTCCGATTCCCGTTCGATAGATGGAGACCACGAATGCCGAACACGACCCTCGCCCGCGCAGCAATTGCCGCGGTCGCCGCGCTGACGCTCGGCGCCTGCGCATCCCCACAAGAGGAGGCCGCATCCCCCGACGGCCGGAACCAACCGGGTAGCGACCTTGCCGCCGAGGCCGGATCCACCGAGGTCGAGGGGCCCGAACCTCGGCTCGTCGTGTCGGACGCCGACTCCGGCCGCGTGGACGTGCTCGACCTCGCGACGGCAGAGACTCTCCATTCGTTCGAGTTCTACAACCCGGCGCGGGTGACGACGGTGAAGGACCGCTACGCGTTCGCCGTGGACGGCGCCGGCGGCGCCGTGCATGTGGTGGACGCCGGTTCCTGGACCATCGATCACGGGGACCACACCCACTCGTACACCAAGCCACCGGTCGAACTCGGCGCCCTCGAGGGCGGCAAGCCGGCGCACGTGATCGAAGGCGACGACAAGGTGGCGACGTTCTTCGACGGCGACGGACTCGCCCGCGTGATCGACTTCGCCGCGCTCCGCAAGGACAGCATCGACGTCGGGACCGTCGTGGACGCCGACGCACCGCACCACGGCGTCGCCCTCCCGATCGCCGACGGTTTCGTGGTGTCGCGCTCGACCGCGAACGGAACCGGTTCCCGCCCCGGCACGTTCGAGGCCCACACGGCGGACGGGCAGGTCGAGCAGAGCTTCGACACCGCCTGCCCGAACATACAAGGCACGGCCGTGTCCGACACGGGCGTACTGGCCGCGTGCGACGACGGACTGTTCCTCGCGACCACCGCGGCCGGGGCGTGGACGTCGGAGAAGGTTCCGTACCCGGCGGGCATCGACGCCGCCACCCGACCCACGTCGTTCCGCGGACACGACGGCCTGCCGATCCACGTCGCCGCCGCCGGACCCGCCGCCACCAACCTCGGGGTGCTGGTCTTCGATGCACGCACCCGCGGGTGGACGCACGTCCGGACCCCGGACCGCGCGCTGAGCGTCGCAGTGGCGGGCGACGGTCGCTCCGCGTTCGCGGTCCTCGCGGACGGCACCTTCCGCATGTTCGACACGACGACCGGCGCGGAGACCGCTTCCTCGCACGTGCTGGCCACCCCCTACGACTGGAGCGACGAGTCCGCGACCCCGCCTGCCGTGGTCGTCGGCGGCACCCGCGCGTACGTCTCGGATCCCGCATCGAAGACGGTGACCGAGATCGACTTCCGGGACAACGCGCGGGTGGCGCGGACTCTCGACGTCGGAGTCGCCGCGTCCACCCTCGGCGTGGTCGGGCTGTGAGCAAAATGCGGCGCCTACTGCCGCTGACCCTCCTGACCGCACTCGCGGCACTGTCCGTGACCGGGTGCACCCCGGGCGCGTCCGACGGGCCCGTGGTGGTCGTGACCACGAACATTCTGGGCGACGTGGTGCAGAACGTCGTCGGCGACCAGGCCGACGTGAAGGTGCTGATGCCGAGAGGCGCCGATCCCCATTCGTTCGAGATCTCCGCATCGGACGCCGCGCGCGTGGAGCGTGCCGACCTCCTCGTGTCGAACGGTCTCGGACTCGAGGAGGGAATCGGCAAGACCGTCGACACCGCACGCTCCGAGGGTGTCCCGATCCTGCAGGTCGGTGAGGCCGTGCGGCCGATCGAGTACCGTTCCGGAAAGTCCACGGGCACCATGGATCCGCACATCTGGACCGATCCGGACCGGGTACGCGAGGCTGTTGCACTGATCCGCGACGCGGTGATCGAACACGTGCCGGAGATCGATGCGGGAGCCGTCCGCACGAACTCGGACAGCTACGCCCGGCAACTCGAGGAACTCACTGCCCGGATGGCGGACAGATTCGCGACCGTCCCCGCAGATCGGCGAAAGCTGGTGACCAATCATCATGTCTTCGGTTATCTGGCCGAACGTTTCGGCTTCGATACCGTGGGGGCGGTGATTCCCAGCGGAACCACCCTGGCGTCGCCCAGCGCGTCGGACCTCTCGGACCTCGCCGCGACGATCACCGCGGCGAGGGTTCCCGCGATCTTCGTCGACTCCTCCCAGCCCGATCGGCTCGCGCAGGTAATGGCCTCGGAGGCCGGTGTTCCCGTGGACGTCGTCTCGCTGTTCACGGAGTCACTGGGCGAGTACGGCTCGGGCGCGGGCACGTACATCGAGATGATGGATTCGAATTCCCTGGCGATCGCGGAGGGCCTGGCGTAGCGATGCATTCACACATGCACACTTCCGACTTTGACAACCGTTTGCATTAAGAGTAATTCTCCTGGGTGACCCTTATGCGTAGACCTCTCCCCACCGCCGTTGCCGCCGTGGCACTCTCGGCGACACTTCTCACGTCCTGCTCCACCGACTCCGGCGCGGCCGAAGCGACCACCACCAACTCGGCCGCACCGCGGCTGGCACTGAGCTACGACGGCGGCGTGCTGGTTCTCGACGCGCAGAGCCTCGACGTGGTCGGTTCTGCCGAGGTGGACGGATTCACCCGGCTCAACCCCGCAGGCGACGACCGGCACGTGCTGGTCAGCACCGGAAACAGTTTCACCGCCCTCGACACCGCCGAACCTGCCCTCACCGACGTCGCGTTCGAGGCGAAGACGCCCGGCCACGTGGTCCGGCACGACGGCAAGACGATGCTGTTCGACGACGGCACCGGACTGGTGCGCGTGTTCGATCCGGCCGGACTCTCCGAAGGAACACCCGACACCACCGAGTACACGACGCCCGAGGCGCATCACGGAGTGGCCGTGGAACTCTCGGACGGCAGCCTGCTCACCACCGTCGGCAACGAGGACGAGCGCACCGGCATCGTCGTACTCGACCGCGACCGCAAGGAGATCGCACGCAACGAGGACTGCCCCGGTGTGCACGGCGAGGCCGTCGCCGCCGACGAGACGGTGGTGGTGGGATGCCAGAACGGCCTGCTGATCTACCGGGACGGCGTCATCACCAAGGTCACCAGCCCCGATCCCTACGGGCGCATCGGCAACCAGGCCGGCGACGAGGATTCACCGATACTGCTGGGCGATTACAAGACCGACCCCGACGCCGAACTCGAGCGCCCCGAACGGGTCTCGCTCACCGACACCGCCACCGGACAACTCACCCTCGTCGACCTGGGCACCAGCTACACGTTCCGCTCGCTCGGGCGCGCCCCGCACGGTGAGGCACTCGTCCTCGGCACCGACGGCGCCGTGCACGTGATCGACCCGAACAGCAAGGCGGTGAGCCGCACTGTCGACGTCCTCGATCCGTGGACGGAGCCGGACAAGTGGCAGTCGCCGCGGCCCGCGCTGTACGTGCAGGACCACACCGCCTATGTGACCGATCCCGCGAAGAAGAAGATCCACACGATCGACCTCGACACCTGGACCGTATCCGGCCAGGCCGACCTGCCGGAGATCCCGAACGAGATCACCGGCGTCACGGGCTGATTCGCATACCGTGGCGTCAGCCTTCGGTTTCCAGCGGTCCCAGTTCCGCGTCGAGCGCCTCCTGCACCACGGCCATCGCCGACAACCCGGCGGGGGCGCCGCAGTAGGCGCTCGCGTGGATCACCGCTTCGACGACCTCGGTGCGGGTCAGACCGTTTCGCAGTGCACCCCGCACGTGACCCTTCAGCTCACCGTGTGCACGCAGCGCGATGAGCATGCCGAGGTTGAGGAGGCTGCGGCTTCGCCGGTCCAGCCCCGGCCGGTTCCACACGGCGTCCCAGACGTGCTCGGTGACGAACTCCTGCAGCTGCTCGCTGTCGGTCCCCGCCGTGCGAGTGAGTGCCCGCTCGACGAAGTCGGGGCCCATCACCTCACGCCGTACCGTCAGACCCGCCTCGACGGCCGGACTCCGCTTCCCGGGTTCTTCACTGGTCATGAGTTCACTCCTGTTCACAGCGCCTACGTGTTCGGGAGTCACTCTACGAGTCGACGCGATCGGCGCGGGTGAGTGCGACGACGTCTCGGACGGAGTGGGCGTGCGGGATGTGCCCGAGCCCACCCTCGTACCGCAGCCTCCGCGGGAGCAGCCCGTCGGCCGGGTTGACCGACGCGTGGGTCCGCGAGCGGGCCACCCTCGATCGCCATCGTCCCGGGCGCGACTCGCGCTCGGTCGCGTCGCCGACCCTCACCACAAGCGGAGTGACACCGAACCGGATCCGGGCGTAGCCGAGCGCAACCGCCAGGGCGTCGTTCACCCCGGCCACCGTCGCACGACCACGCCTCCCCGTGCTCAACCCGTGCCCGGGGAGGTCCACGACGACGACGTCGAACCCGTTCTCCGCCAATTCCGCGGCGAACGGGGTGAGATACCGCGCGTGGAGTCCGGGTGGCGCGGGCAGGACCACGGTGGCTGAGCCGCCCGACTCCACGGTGGCTGAGCCGCCCGACTCCACGGTGGCTGAGCCGCCCGACTGCGCCGCGTGAACTTCGGCGTGCACGGCCCCGGTCGCCGCGGGAATCTGGACGTGCTCGATCCCGCGGCCGTCTACGCCGACGAATTCGGATGCCGGCTCCAGCGCCGCCTCGCAGGCGATGCGGCGCTCCAGGGCATCTTCCCTGCGCAACAGGTGTTTCCCCTGCAGCAGGATCATGACGGCCAGCGACTCCCGGGCCGTCAGCGTCGGCACCCAGCCGGTCGCCTCGGTCAGGCGCGTCGAATCGACGACGGTCTCCCCCGCGGTCACCCACTGGCCGGAGTAAATATTCACAGAGACACCCCTCGACACCGTTGACTGGCCGGCGGGTGGTGGATCAGCAGATGTACATGATCGGCGTCGCCATTGCACTCGGTCAGCGTCACACCGAACTTGTCACACCCCTCTGCCATGATCTCCTCACAGTGAATGAGCATCGGATCAGAACGCGCCTCGCCGATACTCTTTGGGCCACAAAATATTCGACCCGGCGCGCGGTGAAGGGGGTGCGGGTGTGAAACGGGTGGTGAAGATCAAACTCGCACCCACCGACGCGCAGGCGCATGCCCTGCACGAGACGCTGGTGTTGTGTAACACCGCCGCCGACGTGGTGTCACGGGTCGCGCAGGCCGTCGAGGATCGCCGCGCGTTCGCCCTGCAGAAGGCCGTCTACCACCAGTTGAAGGCGCTGGGGCTGTCGGCGCAACCGGCGGTCCGCACGATCAAGAAGGTCGCGGACGCCTACGCGACGCGGGGCGCGAACCTTGAGGCCGGGAATTATGGCCCGCGTGGCGGCAAACGCGCCACGGATATCGCCGCCACGGCGATCGGGTTCCGGGCGTTGGCGGCGCAACCGTTCGACGATCGGTGCCTGTCCTGGCAACAGCAGGATTCGACGGTCAGCATCTGGACGTGCGAAGGTCGACTCAAGGCAGTGCGGTACGTGTGCGCGCCGTGGCAGCGCGAACTCCTGGAGCACCGTTGCGGTGAAACAGATCTCGTGTTCCGCGACAACATGTGGTTCCTCTACGCGACTGTCGACGTCCCGACACCCGAACCGGTGGTGGTCCAGGAGTTCCTCGGCGTCGATCTGGGGATCGTGAACCTCGCGGTGACCTCCGATGACACGGCTGCGTCGGCGGACTGGTCCGGTGGGGCCGTCACGGCGCGCCGCACCAACTACGCGCGGACCCGGCGGGCCCTGCAAAAGGTCGGGTCGAAGTCGGCGAAGCGGAAGTTGCGAGGGCGTCGTGAGAAGGAGCATCGGTACGCCACCGATATCAATCATCAGATTTCGAAGACTATTGTTGCCCAGGCGCAACGCACCGGTCGTGGGATTGTCCTGGAAGACCTTTCCGGGATCCGCGAGCGGGTACGGCTGGCCAAGACTCAGCGGCAACAACTGCACTCGTGGGCGTACGCGCAGTTGCGGGACTTCGTGACCTACAAAGCCGTGTCGGTTGGCGTTCCCCTGGTGGTGATCGATCCACGTAACACCTCGCGGACGTGCTATCCGTGCGGACACGTCGACAAGGCGAACCGGACCACACAGGATCGGTTCGTGTGCCGGATGTGTGGGCATGTCGATCAGGCAGATCACAATGCCGCGTTGAACATCGCCTACCTCGGGTATGTGCAGTACACGACTACGACGCGAAGTCATCGGGCCGTCTAATCAACCGGCCTACAGTCGGCGGGTCCCTGACAGCCAGTCAGGGACGCGACTGGCAAACCCGGCCCTTCAGGGCCGGATACGTTGATAGCCATCGATACCAATCTCCCCGCGGTGTGCACGATCGGGATTCCTCCGTTGATTCGGAGCGTCGCCGATCCGGTTTGGTGACCGACGCCGACCAGGCAGGTCGGATAGGCCATCGCTCGTGCCCCTGTGGATATTTCGGGAGATCCGGCTTTTCGAGAACAATTCGAGGATTGTCATGACCGCATTGATGGCCCGTGAACACGCAGCGCTGACGTCCTTTCTGCTCGGCCTTGCCACCTACCTGGACGAGACACACCTGCTCACGCTCGAAGGCAGAGACAGCGGAGCGATCGGTCGCTTCGGGGCCCAGGCGGCACCGCACTGACCATCTCCAAGGAATCCGGCGGGCTGGGGCCGTGCGGGTGCAGCGGGCGATCGCGCTGATCCCCGCCGACCTCGTTCTCCTCAACGGCGCCGACGACCCCGACGGGCAACACGAAATGACCGGGTACCTTGGTTCGGCATGCTCGTCACCGCGAACTATCTGGGCGCGGCGAGCGCGCTGCTCGAGCGGCTACTGTCGGCAGGCAAGGACGACTACGAGGGTTACGTGCGCGCCGCCGCCGACGTGGAGAACGCGATGGCCGCGATCGAGAACATCGCCCGCGCCGTCGACGAAGACGAACGCGGACAGGATATCTCGGTGCGGCTGCTGTTCTCGCGCATCGCGATTCGCGACGCGCTCGTCCGCGCCTCCGCGGCGGCCGTCGAATCGCTCGGCGGGATCGCGTTCATCACATCCTCCGACATCGGCTACCTCACCGCCGCCGTCCACGCATTCGCCTTCCACCCGCCGTCACGGCGATCGGTCTCCGAATCGCTCGCCAAGTTCCACGCCGGAGACGAATTCGCCTTCGTCTGACCCGCCGCGGTCCGCGCTGTCGGTGATCCGGGATATAAAGGTCCCGGACCACCGACCGGCTGCCCAGGAGCTGTGATGCCCACCGAACACGACGTGCGCGCGATGATGCTGGCCTTGCCGGAGACGCACGAGGTGGTGATCGCCAACTGGGGCGACCAGCCGACGTTCCGCGTGCGCAAGAAGATGTTCGGTCTCGTCGGTTACGGCGCCCCCACCGTCTGCCTCAAAGCGACGAAGGAAACGCAGGCGGCTCTGCTGCAGGAGGATCCCGACGTCTTCCTGGTCGCACCGTTCTTCGGGCGGTGGGGCTGGATCAACGTCGTCCTCGACCGCGTCGACGCCGAAGAACTGGCCGAACTCGTCGAGGAGGCGTGGCGTCTCACCGCCCCGAAGCGGGTCGTGGCGGCGTACGACGCGGGGCGCGCTACCCCTCGTCGGTCTTGAACCGCCCGAGCTGGTGGCGCAGCGCCGTGTCGAGGTCGGGGCGGCGGAACCGGTGACCGCGTTCGATTAGTTTGCCCGGGGCGACGCGCTGATCGGCGAGGGCGAGTTCGCGTGCGCCCTGCTCGCCGAGCAGGAGCTTCGGCCCGAAATCGGGTACCGGAAGGAAGGCCGGGCGGTGCAGTACCGACGCCAGGACCGCGGTGTACTCCTCGTTGCGAACCGGATTCGGCGCCACCGCGTTGACCGGACCGCTCAACCCCGAATCGACGACGGCGCGATGGTAGACGTCGATCAGATCGTCGATGTCGATCCACGACAGCCACTGCGTTCCGGCACCGAGACGACCTCCGAGTCCGACCTCGAACAGCGGCCGTTGCAGGCGCAGCACGCCGCCGCTCGGCGATTGGACGATCCCGGTGCGGACGTGGACCACCCGCAGTCCGGCGTCGGCGGCCGGCGTCGCCGCGTCCTCCCAGTGCGCCACGACGTCGGCGAGGAAGCCGTCGCCCCGCGGGTCCTGCTCGTGCAGCACCTCGTCGCCCCGGTCGGGGCCGTAATACCCGATCGCCGACGCACTGACGAAGATCATCGGTCCCTGCCCGGACGCTGCCGCCACTTCCGCCAGCCGACGGGTGGGCGCGATACGACTGTCCCTGATCGCCCGGCGATGACCGTCGGTGAACCGTCCCGCGATGGACGCGCCGGCGAGGTGGATCACCGCGTCGACTCCGTCGAGCAGGTCCGCGGCAGGAGCGTCCGGGTTCCAGCGCCGTTCGTCGGGTGTGCTGGGAGCGCGGCGCACGAGACGGATCACCCGGTGCCCGCCGGTGCTCAGGAACGCGGTGAGAGCGGAGCCGACCAGACCGGAACTCCCCGTCACCGCGACGGTGAGGGGACCGGGCAGGAGGGTGGACGCCCAGTGGTGCCGGTCCATGTCGTCGGCGAGTTGGCGGTGGCGGTAGACGAACGTCGACCGGAGGAAGTGGCCGGGCACTATGGTGTCGACCTGGTCGGTGACCCGGGTCCGGCCCTCGGACACGACGTCGAACGTATGCGTGTGCCGCCACGGCACCAGCAGTCGCAGCGGCAGCGCGGCCGAATAGTCGACGAACCGGTACGGGGGGTCGTACGCCTTCGCGTCGTGCTGCGCGATCCACGTCAGGCCGCCGGGCATGCGCAGTTCGGCACGACCCGATTCCAGAGACTCGGACTCCTTCACGAGGCTCAGTGGCTGCCAGGGCGGTGAGAGCCGGGTGAAAGCCCCGGCCCTCGTGTGCCAGGCGAACAACTCGTCCCGCGAGGCCTCGACCACGCTCGAATGCACGATGCCCATGACCCGACCTTAGTCGCGACAGCGGGCGAGGCGGTGACAACGACGGGTAGCGTGTGGGAATGACGCAGTTACGTGTACTGGTCACCGGTGCCACCGGATACATCGGCGGACGCCTCGCCCCCAGGCTTTCGCAAGCCGGCTACCGGGTGCGGGTGCTGGTGCGTTCACCCGAGAAACTGACCGACGTTCCGTGGGCGTCCGACGTCGAGATCGTCCGCGGCGACCTGAGCGATCCCGAATCCCTTTCTGCCGCTTTCACGGACGTCGACGTCGTCTACTACCTCGTGCATTCGATGGGCGGTTCGGAGGAGTTCGAGGAGGCCGAACGCGTCAGCGCGGAGAACGTGGCCGACGCGGCCCGCACGTCCGGTGTCGGCCGGATCGTCTACCTCGGCGGACTGCATCCCGACTCGGTGGACCTCTCGCCGCACCTGCGCTCCCGCACACAGGTGGGGCAGATCCTCGTCGACTCCGGTGTTCCCACAATGGTTCTGCAGGCCGGGGTTGTCATCGGCTCCGGTTCGGCGTCGTTCGAGATGATCCGCCACCTCACCAACCGGCTCCCCGTGATGACCACCCCGCGGTGGGTGAACAACCGGATCCAGCCGATCGCGGTCCGCGACGTGCTGCACTACCTCGTCGCCGCGGCCGAGGCGCCGTTGCCGCGCAGCCGCACCTTCGACATCGGTGGCCCCGACGTCATCCGCTACGGCGAGATGATGCAGACGTACGCCGAGGTCGCGGGCCTGCGTCAGCGTCGCATCCTCGTCCTCCCGGTGCTGACCCCGAAGCTCGCCGGTCTGTGGATCGGTCTGGTCACCCCGATCCCCCGCTCACTCGGGCGGGCACTGATCGAATCACTCCACAACGATGCCGTCGCCACCGAGCACGACATCGACGACGTCATCCCACCGCCGAAGGCGGGCCTGACGACGTACCGGGACGCCGTGCGATTGGCGTTGCGGCGCATCGACAACGGCGAGGTGGAGACGACCTGGGCCAGTGCGTCCCCGGTCGGCGCCCCGTCCGATCCGTTGCCGTCCGACCCGGATTGGGCCGGTGAGGTCGTCTACACCGACGAACGCACCAGGGACTGCGAAGCGGACGCCGGAACGCTGTGGAGCGTCGTCGAGAGCATCGGCGGCGAGAACGGGTGGTACTCGTTCCCACTCGCGTGGTCGGTGCGCGGCTGGCTCGACCGCGTGGTCGGCGGTGTCGGACTCACCCGCGGACGCCGGAACCCGAAGCAGCTCAACACCGGTGACCCCTTGGATTTCTGGCGGGTCGAACACATCGACCGGGGGTCTCTGCTACGGCTGCGCGCCGAGATGCGGGCACCGGGCGGGGCGTGGCTCGAATGGCGAGTCCACAGTGTGGATTCCGACCGGTCCCGACTCGATCAACGAGCCATCTTCTTCCCGAAAGGCCTCGCCGGACGGCTGTACTGGTACTCCATCATGCCGTTCCACGGAATCATCTTCAAAGGCATGATGGAGAACATCACCGGCTCGGCTGCCCGTCAGACCGTGCAGAGCGGCTGAATTCCTTCTCGGCCACCGGTGGTCGGGGACGTCAGCAACAGGCACGAGTTGTAGCCACGCGATTCCACCACCTGCCGGATCTGCTTCCATCCCGCGTCGTCGACCGCCGGGTTGCGGGAGAGGACGAAACCCGAAGCCCGTGCCGGGTCACCGACGAGCGCCCACGAGTAGTCGTCGGCGATGTAGGTGACCACATAGTTGGTGGGCCCGTCCGGTGAACTCTGGAACGGCACGTCCGGGAAACTCACGTGGAGTTGCGCATTGGTGACCGGATCGGTGACGCGCGCGTTGCCGTTGATTCCGTTCGTCCCTCCCGCCCAGGTGGTGCACGAGTTGGCGACGCTGACGTTCGACGGGTCGACGAGCCCGTACGTCGCCCTGGTGTCCCGCGCACAGTCCAGGTTGAACGGCTGTGGCACAGCGGCCAACTGATACCACGTACCGAGGTACCTCTGGACGTCGAGAGACGGGACGGGTGCGAGCGCACCGGGCTGAGCCTGTGCCGGGCTCGCCGCCAGCACCACGGCCGCAGCGGCGGTCAGCAGTCCTGCGGCGAATCCACGTACCTTCGAACGTGACATCTCGGGTCCTTTCACGATTAACGGGCAGCCGGAACAGAGGGCCTGTCCAGCACCCTCTCACGGGGCATTCGACGCCCCTCCCGGATCGGATGGGTCGATCCGGGAAAACCTTCGACCCATCCGATCGGGAGACCGCTCCGAATGCCTGTCGATGGTGCTCATCCGCACCCACACCGGAGAGAGAGGCAATAACCCATGAACATCACCACACGAGTTCTGGCAGTCGCAGCGAGCACGTCCCTGGTCCTGCTGGGCGCAGCGTGTTCGTCGGACGACAGCGACTCGTCGAGCAGCAGCTCGGAGGCCATGACGTCCGAATCGATGTCGTCCGGCTCGATGACCTCGTCCGCGATGGCCGATCCCGCTGCCAACCTGGTCGGCCCCGGTTGCGCCGGCTACGCCGAGACGGTGCCCGACGGTGCCGGTTCGGTCAGTGGCATGGCGCAGGATCCGGTCGCGACGGCCGCGTCCAACAACCCACTGCTCACCACCCTCACCGCCGCCATATCCGGTCAGCTCAACCCGCAGGTCAACCTGGTCGACACGCTGAACAGCGGGCAGTTCACGGTGTTCGCGCCGGTGGACGCCGCGTTCGCGAAAGTCGACCCAGCCACCATCGAGACTCTCAAGACCGACGCGGCGCTGCTCACCAAGGTCCTGACCTACCACGTCGTCCCCGGCCAGATCGCGCCGAGTGACATCGACGGCCAGCACACGACCGTCGAGGGTGGCACGGTCACCGTCACCGGTTCGGGCGACGACCTGAAGGTCAACGACGCCGGCGTCATCTGCGGTGGCGTCCAGACCGCCAACGCCACGGTGTACCTGATCGACTCCGTCCTGATGCCCCAGTAAGCACCCTCGTCTCACAGTTCTCCGCGCCCGGCGGCATCGGTCCCACACCGATGCCGCCGGGTTTCTCGCGTGCGCTTACGTGAGTGCCACGGTGTGCTCGGGCACGCTTCGCCACTCACGTGAGCGGGTGCTGGTCCGCCCATCCGACACAAAGTCAGCTCCGAATAACGGTTATGGAGAAAGGCTCACCCACCGCCCCGGCGTACGTACTCGTGCTGCCCGGCGGCAAACCACGCAGTCAGGCACCCTCGCGGTTCTGGCACTTGTCGAATCTGCGCATGACCTGGATGGCCTGGTCTCTGAGGTGCACGCTCGGCCGGCACGGAATCGTCGTGGAGCGGCTGCAGTACCGGGTCCGCGGATGGAACGCCCCCGAGACCAGCCCGGTGCACGACGCCCGGGTTGCCGTCGAGCGGGCCCGGCTGCGGTTCGGGGACGTCCCCGTCGCCGTCGTCGGACATTCGATGGGCGGCCGCGTCGCCGCTCACCTCGCTGCGCTCGACAACGTGCGGGCGATCGCCGCGCTCGCACCCTGGTGGCCCGAGTCCGACGGCGAACTGGTGCCTGCCGACCGCAGCCTGATGGTCGCGCACGGAACCGCCGACCGTTGGACGGATCCCACCTCTTCCCGGGTCCAGACCGAGCGGGTGCTGGCTCGCGGGGTGAACGCCTCGTGGACTCCCCTGCCGGGAGCCGGACACTTCATGCTCACCCGGCCTCGCTGGTGGCATCGCATCACCGCCGATTTCGTTCTCGACGCCTTCGCTGCGGAAGGTGTCGTCGCCGCACCGACAGACCGGAAAGCAGGTCGCCATGCATGATTCGGAGAAGCTCGAACGCAGGAACGTCGCGGTGATCGGCAGCGGCGTCGCAGGGTTGACCGCCGCCTACGTTCTGTCCCGCCACGACCGCGTCACCCTCTACGAGGCCGACGCCCGTCTCGGCGGTCACGCCCACACCCACCACCTGGCACTCGACTCGGGCGCAGAAGTGGACGTCGACACGGGCTTCATCGTGCACAACGACCGCACCTACCCCACCCTGCTGCGCCTGTTCGCCGAACTCGACGTGGCCACCCAGGATTCGGACATGTCGATGTCGATCCGATCCGATGTGAGCGGGCTCGAATACGCAGGCGCGAAGGGGATCCGCGGGCTGTTCCCCACCACGCGCACCCTGGCCCGGCCGCGGTACTGGCGGATGCTCGGCGAGGTTCTTCGATTCCACCGCTGCGCCCGTGCCGTGCTCGACACCCCGGCCGACGAGGCTGGTGCGCAGGAACCGCTGCGCGAGTTCCTGAGCCGCAACGGTTTCAGCCCGTACTTCGTCGAGAACTTCATGACACCGCTCGTCGCGGCGGTGTGGTCGTGCGATCCCACGACGGCGGCGCATTATCCGGCTCGCTACCTGTTCAGGTTCCTCGAGCACCACGGAATGCTCACCGTCTTCGGGTCACCCACGTGGCGCACCGTGACGGGTGGCTCCGCCCGCTACGTCGAGAAGGTGGCGGCACACCTCGACGAGATACTTCTCGACACCCCCGTGCAGAAGGTGGAACGCACCCCGGACGGCGGCGCGTGCGTCGTCGACGGCCGCGGCGACGTCCGGTACTTCGACGCCGTGGTGGTCGCCGTTCACCCCCGTCAGGCGCTCGCCATGCTCGGCGACGCCTCGAACCTCGAGACCGAGATCCTCGGCGACATGCCGTATTCGGTGAACCACGCCCAGCTGCACACCGACGAGTCGCTGCTCCCCCGCGCGGAGAACGCCCGGGCCTCCTGGAACTACCTGACGCCCGCCGACAGCACGGACGCCACGGGCGTCATCGTCACCTACGACATGACCCGGCTCATGCGCCTGGACACGGTGCGCGACCGGCGGTTCCTCGTCACACTCGGTGGCAAGCACCTCGTCGACCCGTCGAAGGTCGTCGCCGAGATGACGTACGAGCACCCCATCTACACCCCCGATTCCGTGGCCGCGCAGTCGCGGTTACACGAACTCGGTTCCGGCACCTTCGCCTTCGCGGGCGCCTACCACGGCTGGGGGTTCCACGAGGACGGGGCGCTCTCGGGCCTGCGCGCCGCCGAACGGATCGGCGGATCGTGGGATGCGCACGCCGGGCGACACCGCGAACGGGAGACGGTGTCGTGACCGCGCCGGCGATCTACTCGACGACGATCCGGCACGCACGCACCGAACCCGTCCGCAACAGTTTCGAGTATTCGAGCTACAGCTGGTACGTGGACGTCGACGACCTTCCGCACCTACCCGGGTGGCTCGGTCCGTTCGCCCGCTTCCGCGCCGAGGACCACTTCGAACCCGGCTCCGGTGCCGGCGCGGACACGCTGCGCGCCCGGGTGGATGCGTTCCTCGCCACCCACGGAGTCGACCTCCGCGGCGGGACGGTGACGGCGCTCCTCAACGCGCGGGTGCTCGGCTACGTGTTCAACCCGCTCAGCGTGTACTGGTGCCACGACGTCGACGGCAGCCTCCGCTGCGTGATCGCCGAGGTGCACAACACCTATGGTCAGCGGCACAGCTACCTGATCCGGCCCGACGGCAGCGACCGCGCCGAGGTGGACAAGCAGTTCTACGTCTCCCCGTTCAACGACGTGAGCGGCCGATACGAGATGCGGTTCCCCGAGCCGGGCGACAGGCTCTCGCTGAACGTGGTGCTCCACCGGGACGGGCACGCCCCGTTCACCGCGACGGTGCGGGGAACGCGGCAGCCCGCCACCCGCCGGACGGTCCTGAGGACTCAACTACGCACTCCCCTGGCACCTCTCGTGGTGTCGGCTCGCATTCGTATCCAGGGAATCACTTTGTGGGCCCGTGGACTCCCCGTCACGGCTCGGCCCGACGGCCGGCAGAAGGAGACAGTTCAGTGAGAAGGAACAAGGACACCGGCATGGACGCATCGCCTGCCGTGAGTACCGCCGACCTCGAGTTCACCGGGGAGGATCCGCGGATCGACAACCGGATCTGGCCTGGCCTGGCCGACGTGCCGACCGGTCCGCGTGCCTCGATGTCGGCGAAGGTCGCCGACCGCCTGTTCCGCCGCGCGGCCGCCGACCTCGACGTCCGCATCGAGTACCCCGACGGCACCCTGGTGGGGGCTCGCCGGGAGCAGGAAATCCTGCCGCGCATGATCATCCGCAACCCGGATGCGTTCGCCCGGCGGGTCGGGACGAGCGGCCTCATCGGTTTCGGCGAGTCGTACATGGCCGGTGATTGGACGTCGCCGGATCTCGCCGCGGTGCTGAGCGTGTTCGCCTCACGGATGGCGACCCTCATTCCCCGCCCGCTGCAACGGTTGCGCGCACTGTATGTCGCCAAACACCCCGCCCAGGAACGCAACACCGAGCAGAACACCCGCTCCAACATCTCCCGGCACTATGACCTGTCCAACGAGATGTTCGAGACATTCCTCGACGAGACGCTGACGTACTCGAGTGCACTGTTCTCGACGACCCCGACCTGCGTGGGGCAGGTCCGGGACGTGACGGTCCTGCGGGCACCCGTCCCACAGATCACCCCGAAGTGGGAGGACTTCGCGGACGCGCAGCGCCGCAAGATCGATCGGCTGCTCGACGAGGCCGGTGTCGGTGTGGGAACCAGGCTGCTCGAGGTCGGGACGGGCTGGGGAGAGCTGTGCATCCGGGCGGCGGAACGCGGCGCCGTGGTCCGCTCGGTGACGCTGTCCAGCGAACAGCAGAGCCTGGCCCGCCTGCGCGTCGCCGAGGCCGGCCACTCGGAGACCGTGCAGATCGACCTGCTCGACTACCGCAACGTTGACGGCGAGTACGACGCCATCGTGTCGGTCGAGATGATCGAGGCCGTCGGACATCAGTACTGGGCCACCTACTTCCGGGTGCTCGACAAACTCCTGGCTCCGGGCGGAAAGGTTGCGCTGCAGGCGATCACCATGCCGCACGATCGGATGCTGCAGACCCGCAACACCTACACCTGGGTGCACAAGTACATCTTCCCGGGCGGATTCCTCCCGTCGACCGAGGCGATCGAATCCGTCACCGCCGAACACACCGCGTTGCGGGTGCGGGAACGCCTGAGCATGGGACAGCACTACGCGGAGACGCTCCGGCTGTGGAAGGAGCGGTTCGCCGCGCACAGCTCGCAGGCGGAGGAACTCGGATTCGACGAGACGTTCCGGCGAATGTGGCATTTCTACCTCTGCTACTCGGAGGCCGGGTTCCGCTCCGGCTACATCGACGTCCAGCAGCTCGTCCTCGACAAGACGGGAGCATGACCGTGACCGTTGCCGCCGAACTCGACAAGGCGTTGCGTCCGCTCGTCCGCGGCGAACTGCCCGTGCATCTGACCGCGTGGGACGGCAGCACCGCAGGCCCGGTCTCGGCGCCGAGGGTGGTGCTGCGCAGTCCCGACGCCCTGCGCCGATTGCTCTGGAACCCCGGCGAACTCGGGGCCGCGCAGGCCTACGTGACGGGTGAGATCGACATCGAGGGCGACCTGGGCGAGGCGCTGGCACACGTGTGGGCGGTGGCCCGCGAGCGGGGGCTCAACGGAGTCCGGCCGAGCCCGACGACGGTCGCGAAGGTGCTGCGCGTCGCCGCGAAGCTGGGGGTCGTGGGCGGGCCGCTCCCCGCACCCGCCACACAGGCGAACATCCGCGGACGGCTGCACAGTCTGCTGCGCGACCGCGCCGCGATCAGTCACCACTACGATCTCTCCAACGATTTCTACGCCCTGATCCTGGACCCGCAGATGGCCTACTCGTGCGCCTATTTCACCCGGAATGCGCCGGGAACACCGCAGGATTCGGACTACGGACTCGAGGACGCCCAGCGGGACAAGCTCGACCTGGTGTGCCGCAAGATCGGACTCGAACCCGGCATGCGGCTGCTCGACGTCGGATGCGGCTGGGGATCGCTGAGCCTGCACGCCGCAGCCGAGTACGGTGCACACGTCGTCGGTGTCACCATCTCCCGTGAGCAGAAGGCGTTCGTCGACAAGCGGATCGCCGAGCGCGGGTTGCAGGACCGCGTCGAGATCCGTCTGCAGGATTACCGCGAGGTCCCCGACGGCCCGTTCGATGCCGTCGCCTCCCTCGAGATGGGCGAGCACGTGGGCGAGAAGAACTACGCCCGGTACGCGCAGGCCCTCTACGACAACGCGAAGCCCGGTGCGCGGGTCCTGATCCAGCAGATGTCCCGCACCGGACGCCATCCCGGCGGCGGCCCGTTCATCGAGTCGTTCATAGCTCCCGACATGACTATGCGTCCCGTCGGCGAGAGCGTCGCGTACCTCGAACGAGCCGGGCTCGAGGTACGCGACGTGCATGGTCTCCGTGAGCATTACGTCTGGACCGTCGAGGCGTGGCTGGAGAAGTTCGAGTCCCGCTGGGACGACGTCGTCGAGATGGTCGGGCTCGAGATGGCCCGGGTGTGGCGGCTGTACCTCGTCGGCGGCGGGATGAGCTTCGAGCAGGGCCGCATGGGCGTCGATCAGATCCTGGCCGTGAAGCCGACCGCGGCGGGTCGATCTCTCATGCCTGCCGTGCGGGTCGACTCCGCGGGATCCGGCGTGCTCCGATGAACGGATTCGACTGGTCGGACTTCGGCGCCGTCACCGCGGCGAGCGTTCTCGTGCTCGCCGTCCTCCAGGCCGCGACGTTCCTCGTCGGCCGGCGGATCGGACGCTACAACGTCGTCGACGTGTCCTGGGGCCTCGGTTTCGTCCTGGTGGCGCTCGTGGCCGCCGTCATCGGCGACGGCGACACACTGCGCCGCTGGCTGGTGGTGGTGCTCGTCGCCGTGTGGGGCCTGCGACTGACCTGGCACATGTACGCCAAGTCCGCAGGCAAGGGCGAGGACCCGCGCTACGTGGAGATGCTCGACCGGGCGGGCGGCGACTCGCCCGGTGTCGTCGTCAGGAAGATCTTTCTCACCCAGGGCCTCGCGCAGTGGTTCGTGTCGCTGCCGCTGCAAGTGTCGGCCGTCCTCGGTCCCGCATCCGGGCTCGGCGCGGTCGTCGGAGTGCTCGGCGTCCTCCTGTGGGTGGTGGGTGTCGTGTTCGAATCGGTCGGCGACCACCAGTTGAAGGCGTTCAAGGCGGACCCGTCCAACAAGGGCGAGATCATGGACGTCGGCCTGTGGGCGTGGACGCGGCACCCGAACTACTTCGGCGATTCCTGTGTGTGGTGGGGACTGTGGCTCATCGCGGCGAGCGTGTGGCCCGGAGCTCTCACTGTGCTGTCTCCGGTGGTCATGACGTATTTCCTGGTGTTCGCGACCGGCGCGAGGCTGCTCGAGAAGTCGATGTCGCAGCGACCCGGCTACCCCGAATACCAGCAGCGCACCAGCTATTTCCTTCCCTTGCCGCCGAAGCGGTGAGTGCCATGCCGGCATCGCTCGCATCCCCCCGAGTCCCATCGTGGTCACACCGGCCGCAACCTGCTATTAGGCTGTGGATCGATGAACGGAATGGGCCGATGACCGGCGTCGACAGGGACACGGAGAACGTGACGCTGACGGCGTTGCTGGCGCGTATCGCACAGGGCGAGCGGGATGCCTTCAGCGACTTCTACGAACGCACCAGCGCGCGGGTGTACGGGATGGTGCTGCGGGTTCTGCGCGATCCCGGATACAGCGAGGAAACCACCCAAGAGGTGTACCTGCAGGTCTGGAACAACGCGGAGAAATTCGATCCGAAGCAGGGGTCGCCGCTGTCGTGGCTGATCACCCTCGCCCATCGCCGTGCCGTCGACCGGGTGCGGTCCGAGCAGTCCGGCACCGAACGGGAAGCCGCCTACGGCGCCTCGAGTTGGTACGGACCGTTCGACGCCGTGTCGGAGGAAGTCACCCGACGCGGCGACACCAGCGACGTCGTCGATTGCCTCGGCACGCTCACCGAAGTCCAGCAGAGAACGGTGGTACTCGCCTATTACGGAGGGCTGACGTACCGAGAGGTGTCGGAACGGCTGTCCGTGGCGCTTCCCACGGTGAAATCACGAATTCGAGACGGATTGATCAGGCTCAAGCAATGTCTGGGGGTGCAGTTCGATGGATGAGTCCCAGCACGACATCCTCGACCTCGCTCAGGTGTACGCCCTCGACGCCGTCGACGATCAGCAGCGCCTCGAGATCGACACCGCGGTCCAGAGTGCACCGCCCCACGTTCGCCTGGAATTCGACACCGCCGTCCGCAGTGTGCACGAGACGATGGCCGCCCAGTCGGCGTCCACCGCGGTCGAGCCGCCCGCTCACCTGCTCGGGCGAATCCTCGATGCGTTGCCCGGCACTGCCGCTGCGCCCGCACCGATAGCGCTGGACGAGGTTCGTGCGCGCAAGCGCAGGCGTCTCGTGGCGGCGTTGAGTGCGGCGGCCGCGGTCGTCGTCCTCGCCGTGGGTGGCATCACTGTCGCTCAGCAGTTGCAGAGCGAGGACGGCCAACCCGTGCCCGCGCAGATCCTCGCGGCCGACGACGTCCGCACTGCGGTGGCACCGATCGCCGGTGGCGGTTCGGCCACCGTCGTGTACTCCAAGGACGTCGACGCCGGAGTGCTGGTGATGAACGACGTCCCGCCGCCCGCACCGGGTTCGGTGTATCAGATGTGGCTGCTCGGACCGTCGCACGAGCCGGTGTCCGCCGGAATCATGGAAGCCGATGACGTGTCACCGTCGACCACCGCGGTCGTGAACGACATCGACCAGTCCACGGAACTCGGATTCAGTGTGGAACCGCCCGGCGGTTCCACCCAGCCGACCGGCGACATCTTCGCGACGGTGAACCTCGCCTGATACGTGAGTGGCGAAGCGGCCCGCGGGACGCGTCGCCCCTCACGTGGGGCTTGGTGTGTCACGCGGTGGGTGGTGTGTAATCGCGGCGGGGGCGGT
>NZ_JASHKU010000120.1:0-311 GCF_030056875.1 Rhodococcus sp. IEGM 1351
GTGCGGCAACGGCGGCCTGCTGCTGTAGCTCGGCGCCGGGGGTGTGGGCCGGTTGAGCTGGGCGGGGGAGCAGCGGCGCGCCGTCCCGGCGGCGACGCCCAGGGTGTGCCCCCCCGCCCCGCCAGCGACCAGGACCCCACGGCTCCGGGCCAGGCCCCCGCCCTCACTCACAACTCCGACGCCCTGGTACTCGGCACCCGCCCCGGCGGCTCCGGCGCCGGGGTCGCGGGCCGGGGGTCGTGGCTGGGGGCGGCGGGGCTCGGCGGCGGGGGGGCGTGGGATGGGCCGTCGATGCCCGTGGACGCGGGGCG
>NZ_JASHKU010000121.1:0-311 GCF_030056875.1 Rhodococcus sp. IEGM 1351
GGCGAGGCCGCGGCGCTTCAGCGACGAGCTGGGCAGCGTGGCGGGGTGGGCGGCGGGCGGCTGGGGCGCCGTCGCGTGGGCGGAGGCGGGGGGGGGGTCGCCGGGGACCGGGGGCGGGGGGCGCGGGGAGCGGGCGGGTGCGGTGGCCGGTGGAGCGTCGCGGGGGGCGGGGTGTTGGGGGGCCACGGGGGGGCGGGGATCCTGCGGTGGGCGGCCGAAGGTGCGCGGGCGGGGGGGGTGCGCGGCCGGGGCCGGCGGGGGACGCCTGGCCTGGGCCGGTGCGAGCGCCCCACGCGGGGGGGGGGCGGCGA
>NZ_JASHKU010000122.1:0-307 GCF_030056875.1 Rhodococcus sp. IEGM 1351
GCCTCCGTCACCTCGTGGAACGTCACATCCACCGACGCCTCCGTCGGACCGTACAAGTTGTGGAGCCGGGCACCGGGTACCAGTGTCCGCATCCTCGACGCCGTCCGCGCGGGCAACGCCTCACCCGAGGCGAACACACGCCGCAGGCTCGTGCATCGCGTCACTGCCGGTTCCGCGGTGAATACGGCCAACATCGAGGGGACGAAATGTGCTGTCGTGACGTCATTCTCGGCTATCACGTTCACAAGATAGGCCGGGTCGCGGTGCCCGTCCGGCTCCGCGATCACCAACCGCGCCCCGACGATCA
>NZ_JASHKU010000123.1:0-306 GCF_030056875.1 Rhodococcus sp. IEGM 1351
GCGGGCCGGGCGCGCGTCAAGCCGCGCTACATGACCGCCCCGCGGCCGCGCGTCACCGTCCGATCCCAGGGGATGGGTGAGCGCCGCAAGCAGGGGGCGTGCCAGGAGTCCGAGGAGTCGCGATGGGCTCCAACTGCCCAGCCCGCCAGGACCAAGCCTACGAGCAGCCCCTTGGCTTGACCGCCGTCAGGAACTCACTCCCCGCCCGAACCCCGCCACCCCCCACGCGCCAGCGCCGAACCCCCCCGAGCCGTGGCACCAGTGCGTCGCCACCTACCTGTCCGGCTGCGCCGACGACTACCAGTT
>NZ_JASHKU010000124.1:0-306 GCF_030056875.1 Rhodococcus sp. IEGM 1351
ATCGATTGCCGTGCGCGCGAGGGGGGTGGAGTGGCGGTGGGCGGGAAGGTCGGCGGGGTGGGGTGCGGGGCGGTGGAGGGGGGGTCCTGCGGGTGGGGGGCGTGCGGCGTGGGGGGGCCGATGGGGGGGGAGGGGGGGACGTCGTCCCGGGGGGGGTGGGGGGGGTGCGCGGGGTGGTGGGCGGCGGGGTCCGCGGTCGCCTCCCTGGTGTGGGTTCGGTGGAGCACGACGCCCGCGGCGGGCGCGGGCTGGCGCCGGTCGGGGGGCTGCGGCTGTGCCGCGGCGAGTGGCGCGGCGCGTCCCAGG
>NZ_JASHKU010000125.1:0-304 GCF_030056875.1 Rhodococcus sp. IEGM 1351
TGATCGTCGGGGCGCGGTTGGTGATCGCGGAGCCGGACGGGCACCGCGACCCGGCGTACCTCGAACGGGTGATCCGCGAGGAAGCGGTCACCACGGTGCATTTCGTGCCGTCGATGCTCGAGGTGTTCCTGGCGGGGGCGAACGTGGAGGGGTGCGGTGCGCTGCGCCGGGTGTTCGCCAGCGGTGAGGCGTTGCCGTCGGCAACGGCGGCACGTCTGCGCGGGGTGAGCGCGGCGGAGCTGCACAATCTGTACGGTCCGACGGAGGCGTCGGTGGATGTGACGTTCCACGAGGTGACGGAGGC
>NZ_JASHKU010000126.1:0-301 GCF_030056875.1 Rhodococcus sp. IEGM 1351
CGCTCCCCGGAACTGCCACCTTGCGCTATCGCGCCCCGGTGGCGAGCCCGCCGGCCCGGCCCCCCACCGCGCCGCCCGCCCCCACCGGGGGCGGGGCGGCGCGTGGCCCGCGGCGGGTGCCCCGGGGGGGGTGCCGCCCCTCTCGGCGTCGCTGCCGCGACACGCGGCGCGGTGCTGCCCGAGCCGGCCGCGCGGCGCCCCCGCCCCGCCCCGGCCCGCGCCCGCCCCCTCACCCGCTCCGTCGCCCCGACCGGTGCCCGTGCCCCACCCCTCGCCGACCGCGGCCAGAAGCCCCCCCCCG
>NZ_JASHKU010000127.1:0-299 GCF_030056875.1 Rhodococcus sp. IEGM 1351
GGCGAACTGGGAGGCGCCGGGGGGCTGGAGTGCGCGCTGCCTTCGGTCGCCTCGGCGGGTGCCGGTCGGAGGTGGGGGGGCGGCGCGGTGAGCCCGTCCGCACCGGGGCCGCGCCACGCGGCACCGACGGTGGTCCCGCGGAGCCGGAGCGTCCCGCCGCGCGGGGGCCGTGGTTCGTCTCCGCGATCGTCTGCAGTCGCTCCCGCTGCCCCACCACACCGCCCGCGGTGCCCGCGGCCGCGAGCGCGCTCGCGGCGACCGGCGGCGACTCGGGGGCGCTCGTCGACGAGCCCCCGGCC
>NZ_JASHKU010000128.1:0-286 GCF_030056875.1 Rhodococcus sp. IEGM 1351
ACCGCGAGCTGATCGGTGGCGGGGCGTGTCGGCGGGTACAGCGCCCGGCGGGCGGGGCGTGCGACGCGGTGCGGGTCCTGGCGCGGCCGGGCGCGGGCGGGCCCCACGCGTGAGGCACCGCGTCGGGTGGCGGGGGGGACCCCCGTCCGGTCTAGGCGGGCAGGCGCTTCCGCGCTGCCCGACGGCTGCGGGGCAGCGGCGCCCGGGCCGGGCACCCCGGCGGGTCAGCCGGGTGTGGGACGTGACTCCCACCACCGCCGCGCTCACCGAACTGGCCGACAACCTG
>NZ_JASHKU010000129.1:0-285 GCF_030056875.1 Rhodococcus sp. IEGM 1351
CCACGGTCGACAGGCGGTTGTTGGTGAAGACTCGCTCCATCTTGTTGGCCGCCTCGGCCGACTGTCCGCCGCCTCGTTCTCCGCGACCGCCCCCACGACGCAGGCCCCGGCGGGGTGGCCGCACTCGGCGCCACGCGCACGCCGGGCGGGCGGGGCGGGAGGGGGCTCGGGGCGTGCGGGGGGGGCCCGGCCGGGCCCGCGCGCCCGCCGGCTCCCCCCCGACCCCGACCTGCACATGCACCTGGCGATCGCCACCGCGCTGACGAGGTTCGACAACTCCCTGCG